>JALUWF010000342.1 GCA_027019785.1 Mariprofundus sp.
ATTTCAAGGGCGATTTTACTGATCCCGATATCTACCGTCGTCTGGCCGAACGGTTGGACGAACAAACAGATGACGTGCCCGCCCCCATGGGAAATAACAGGCTGTTCTACCTGGCCACTGCACCTGCAGCCGCGCCGTTGATTATTCAGGGGTTGGCCGATGCCGGCCTGAACCGGGAAGATAAGGGGTGGTCACGCATGATCATCGAGAAACCGTTCGGACGAGACATGGCTTCTGCGCAGGCATTGAACCGGACGCTGGCACAGGTATTTGACGAGCATCAAATCTACCGGATCGATCATTATCTGGGCAAAGAGACGGTGCAGAACATCCTGTTTTTTCGCTTTGGCAATGCTCTGTTTGAACCAGTATGGAATCGCAACCACATCGATTATGTTGAAATCACTGCGGCCGAACCGCTGGGCGCGGGCCACCGGGCCAGCTATTACGATAAATCCGGTGCCATGCGCGATATGGTGGCCAATCATCTGATGCAACTGCTGGCTCTGACCGCCATGGAACCGCCGGTAACATTCGAAGCCGATGCCGTGCGCGACAAGAAAATCGAGGTATGGCGCTCCATTCGCAAGATGGATCAGGCCGGAATTCTCGCGCATACGGTGCGCGCCCAATATGACGCCGGTGAAATCGGTGGTGAGCCTGTCGCAGCATATCAGGCCGAGCAGGGCGTTGATCCCGACTCACGCACCGAAACCTATACCGCGCTGGAGTTCCATATTGATAACTGGCGCTGGGCCGGCGTACCATTTTATCTGCGCACCGGAAAAAGATTGAGCGGGCACCTGACCGAAATCGCCGTACATCTGCACCATCCGCCGCTAACGCTGTTTACCCAGGAAAATGCGCTGGAGCCGAATGCGATCATCTTGCGCATTCAACCGAATGAAAGCACCAGCGTGGCTTTTGGCGCCAAGCATCCCGGCATGAAAAGGGCGGAACCTGTGCAGATGGATTTCTGTTACAGCTCCGCCTTTGGCAGCAATCCGCCGTCCGCCTACGCCACCCTGCTACTGGATGCGATGCGGGGCGATGCCACCCTGTTTACGCGTCGTGACGGCGTTGAAGCGCAGTGGCAGTTGATCACGCCGATTGAACAGGCATGGGCGGCCCAAACCACTGAACCGATCCCCACCTACACCGCCGGAAGCGATGGCCCGGCAGAGGCGGACCAACTGCTGGCGCGCAACGGCCACAAGTGGCGCACGATCAGCGGTTGAGTTACCTGCCAAAGATTGTTTTTCGTACAGGATTAAGAAAAGCTATGATTAAAATAAATGGGAACCAGTAGCAACTTTTAATACTATTCGTTTTCGTTATCCATTAAAGTTATTTCAAAAATACCAATTAACTTTTCCATTGGGGCCATCACGATTGCCGGTCTGTATCGGATAATTCCAGACAGATTTCAAGTTAACCACCCGGTACTATAATCGGCTGGCGCGATGCCTTAACAAGTGATCGGCCAGCACCAGCGCCAGCATCGCTTCGGCAATCGGTACGGCGCGAATGCCCACACACGGGTCATGCCGACCTTTGGTGACGATTTCAGTTTCGTTGCCGTGAATATCCACTGTCGGACGCGACGTTAGAATGGACGAGGTCGGTTTGAGCAGCATGCGGGCGCGAATGGTGTCACCATTGGATATACCGCCCAGAATACCGCCGGCATGATTGCTCTGAAAACCGCTCGCACGAATCGCATCGCCGAATTCAGAACCTCTGGCATTGACGCAGTCAAAACCATCGCCGATCTCCACCGCTTTGGCGGCCGGAATATTCATCAGAGCTTTGGCTATATCGGCATCGAGGCGATCAAACACCGGTTCGCCCAGCCCTGGAATCATGCCGTACGCTTCAACACAGACTGCCGCGCCAATCGAATCGCCCTGTTTGCGCAGCCTGTCCATAAACTGCGCCATCTCTACCGCCACCTCAGCATCCGGACAGAAAAACGCATTGTTACCAATTTCAGCCGCATCAAAGCGGCCCATATCGGCTTTGATCGGGCCAATTTGATCGACCCAGCCCAACACCGAAATACCGGATTCGGACAGTAGTTTTTTGGCAATGCCGCCAGCGGCCACACGCATGGCTGTTTCGCGCGCCGAGGATCGGCCGCCGCCACGATAATCACGCAAGCCATATTTCTCGAAATAGGTAAAATCGGCATGGCCGGGACGGAATTTATCCTTGATAGCGGAATAATCTTTGCTGCGCTGATCGGTGTTGCGAATCAACAGACCAATCGGACAACCCGTCGTCACCCCTTCAAACAGGCCGGAGAGGATCTCCACCTGATCGGCCTCGCGGCGCTGGGTGGTATATTTGGATTGACCAGGCTTGCGACGATCCAGATCGGGCTGCAGGTCGGCCTCGGATAGCGCCAGACCGGCAGGACAACCTTCCACAATCGCCGTCAGCGCCGCCCCGTGCGATTCACCGGCGGTGGTAAGGCGAAATATCTGCCCGAAACTGGAACCTGACATCGGTTATCTTCCCGTTAATCCGGAATGCCGGGATCGCCGGCGCCAATATGGAAGCCTGCATCGACATAATGCACTTCGCCCGTCACCCCGGAGGCCAGATCAGATAGCAGATAAACACTGGTATTACCCACCTCTTCCTGCGTGACATTATGTTTCAACATCGATCCACGTGCGCTCTTGTCCATTAATTTACGGAAATCGCCAACGGCGGATGCCGCCAGCGTTCTGATCGGGCCGGCCGATACCGAGTTGACCCGGATACCATCCACGCCAAGATCCTGAGCCAGATAACGGGTAGATGCCTCCAATGCAGCCTTGGCTACACCCATCACACCATAGCCCGGCACCGCACGCTCAGCGCCGAGATAGGTCATGGTCAGCAAACTCCCCCCCTCTTTCATCATCGGCGCCGCACGCTGGGCGCACGCGATGAAGGAGTAGGAAGAGACATCCAGCGCCAGATGAAAATCCTCGCGCGAGGTGATTGAAAATCGATCCCGCAGCGCATCCTTATTGGCAAAAGCGATCGAATGCACGACAAAATCCAGCTCTCCCCATTCCATTTTCACCTTGTCGAAAAAAGCATCGATGCTGGCATCGTCGGAGACATCCATCGGGGCGACAATTTCAGCGCCCAGACTCTCCGCCAGAGGACGTACGCGCTTCTCCATCTGCTCTCCGAGAAAGTTAAAGCCTAATGTCGCGCCCTCGCGCCGAGCTGCTCTGGCAATGCCCCATGCAATAGATTTATTATTGGCTACGCCAAGAATCAGACCTTTCTTTCCACTCAGAATCCCCACGCCAAACTCCCTGTAACAATTGATTGGCGCAATATTATCAGCAGCCTCGCAAAAGCGCACGCAAATGCCGTTTCAAATCACGCCGGCGCCATGCCGGTGTGCCACCGTAAGCCTGTGCTTCCCATGCCTGCACAAATACGCGCCAACGCATTTCACTGACCTCTTCGGGATGGCTGATCGCCCGGAGCGGCTGAGACTTCCGCCTGCCAATGCCACGCCGTCGCAACCAGAGATCCATCAATGACCAGGCAACGTCATTGTGCCGTCGCTTCACCATGGCGTTGAATCGCCCGCAATAACGGCTGTATGTCCACCATATTAAATAAACTGCGCCAATCAATATCAGCAACTGCACGCCGTATGCAAGCACAAGCTGTCGGATAACGCGCATCAAATGGCCGCGATCCGAATCCTCAAAACTCAGCACATAGCGATACCATGCCAGCTTGGCCGATTCCCACAATTCATCGAACGCCATAAATTGGTCTGCTGTCGTCAGCCAGCGTGATGGCGGCGTCGGGTCCATACGTTGCCAGCCTCCATCCAGCCACACTTCCACCCAGCTATGCGCATGTTTTTTCCGAATCAGCAGAAAGCCGCCTACCTCGTTCCAGTCGCCGCCGTAATAGCCGTTCACGACGCGCGTGGCAAAACCGAGGCTGCGCGCCGCCAGCGCAAACGATGTCGCAAACAGTTCGCAGTGACCCCGCTTGTGCTGCAGAAACGAGCCAATCGGATGCGCCGCATCCACCGGCACATTCAGATCATAATCCCAGCTTTTCAACCTGTTGAGCATCATCGCCAGCGCCTGACGTTTGCCGCCCGCAGATGCAGTCACAACCTGTCGCCATCTGTTCAGGGCGGCGGGAATCATCGACCTGTCGCGCTCAAGCGGCAACGGCGGACGCATATATCTGCCGGGTCGGGCCGCAGATGAAGCAAGCTGCATGAACAGCTTTAGCCTTCGTCCCGGCGCAGCCCTGAAAGAGAGCGCGCCGACCGTATCAATCCGGGCCGGCTCGGGTATGCGCCGGATCGATACCACCCCATCAGGCAGATGCACATAGGGGTGGTCACTGGCTTCACGGTAGACCGCCGTACCAATTCCCTCAGCAGTTGAAAACAGCAGATCCGAGCGGGCGGTAAGCTGTCGCACATATGGGTTTGGCGCACGCCTCCAGCCGCTGCCAGTAAAATAAGAGAGCGCCACGCCGCGCCAGTATCGCCCCTCAATACGGCGCCTGAATGCCGACCGTTTTTCACCCGCCTCAGTCGATTCCACCCGCATCACAACATGCTCATCAAGCTGGCGGGCAAAATCGCCCAGTTGCACTTGATCTGAAAATCCGGAGGAGTGCATTCGCGGCTGCTGCGCCATGAGCAGCGAATGAAACTCAAACCGGGGCAGCGCCATAAACAGCAGCGCCACCACCCCGACCATCACCGGCATCCAGCGCAAATCCTGCCCCGGCGGCGTCACCGGCAGATCTCCGCCAGGCCAGTTCAGCCCATACAGGCAAGCTGCCGCACGCCATAAAAACCACAGCATCGCGGCCAGCGGCAGCACGAACAGCAAAGAATCCGTCAGCACCGCTGCAGCAAGCAGCAGAAACAGGCCGACCAGCATGCGGTGCAGATGATTGCGCGGCGTTGGCGCTTCCACCACCACAGCCAGCGCCAGAATCAGCAGGAAATCGGTAAATGCGACCACCAGTTCCCGACCTAGCAACAGTTCCAGAGCGACCCAGAAAAAACCCGCCCAACCGATAAAACTGGCCTGCATTTCCGTCAGATGGAATGCTGGCCCGCGCCAGAGACGCCATAGCGCCGCCACGACAGACAAACCCCAATACAGCGGACTGACAAAATCAGACAGGGCAAGCGAAGCCACGCCAGATAGCAGCACGGCCAGCGTCAACCGCTCGGCGCGCAACAGAGCGGGAGCATACTGCACGGTGCTGGACATCAACTGCCGCCTAACGCGCATGGATATTTTCCACCCTATGATATGAAACAGTATCACGGCGTGGAAAATATCCATGCAAACGCGTTGTTTGTTTCATGTTAAATGGAGCAACAGGCCACCCTGCCCTGCCGGTGGCCCGGGTTCGGGCTGCGCTGCAGCCAGGGCGCACATGCTCAATCGATACTGCTCCGGTTCTGCAAGCTCGAATACGGCCTGTCCCAGCACCAGCGTGGCAGCCACGCCCTCATGTTGCCGCGCCCAACAGTATGCCCGCCCCAGCAACTGCTCAAATGCCGCCCCATCCACGCCGGCCGGCATGCGTAAGTCCACCCGCAATAAGTTGCATTCGGCAGCATCCGATGCGCTGTCAAAACGTTTAACCACCCAGTGTCTGATATCGCCGTCCGCCTTGCGCCAGTGCACCCGAGCCAGCGCATCACCGGGCGCATATGGCCGCAAATCACGCCACTGATCTCCTTCATCGGCCCTGTCGCCAGCCGCATCGACACCGCTCGAACCGGAAAATCCGGCCAATCTGAACGCCCACTGCGCTGGCGCAGGCAACACAATCATGTCAAAGGGATCATGGCGTTTACATGTGAGCACAAACAGGCCGAGCGGCGCCGATGTATGCAACTGCAGCGCGACGATGTGAAACACGCCCCGACGAGCTGTATGCAAGGTTCCATACAGCTGCATCTGCCGACCAGCACCGCGCCCGACCAGCGCAAAATTGTGACCGGCATGTGCCCAGCTGACATCCACCACGGCAGAGATATTCAGACCGGCCCGACCGCGGCCCGTGGTATCAGAAGCCGGCAGCGGCTGACGCAGCGCCGTCGCCTGACCAGCCTCCAGCAGAGGCAACGTATCTTGCATATCCGGGAACTGTCTAAGCAGCAGTGCCGCCTGCGCAACTGCCGCCGCCATTAGCGCCAGCATCATGGCCCCGCACAGATAGAGCAGATTATTGGCCGAATAAAAGGCTGCAGCCCAGATAGCCACCAGGGCTGCGACAAACATCACGCCAGGTCGGGTCATGCCGAGTCGCCAGCCCGGCGTAACGGGCAAGCGCAACCAAATCAATGCATTGAGCAGTTTCAGCAGCCACGCGGGCAGCTTTAATTCTGCCGGATCATACGCCATGGAATCGCGGACGGCCCATCGTTACGCCGGCACGGGCACGCTTTCCAGCAGATTCATCAATGCGGCCTGCGTATCGCCTGCCGCCACCACCCGGTGGGCCAGACACGGTAGCCATACTGTCTGCACATCAGCCGCAGTCACATAATCCTGTGCGTTCATCCATGCATGTGCCCGCGCCGCCTGCAACAGGTCGCGCCCGGCGCGCGGAGAAACACCCTGCCGCATCCAGGCACCATTGCGACTGGCTTCGAGCAACTGCAGCACATAATCGAGCAGCCTGTCCGACACATTGACTGCGGCCAGCGCCTGGCGCGCCTGGACGATATCGCGCCACTGCACCACCGGCTGCAACATCGCCAGCTGCGACTGCCCCGCCTGCCCCAGCAACACCTTGCGTTCAGCCGCCCGATCCGGATAGCCGATCGAAATACGCATAAAAAAACGATCGAGCTGTGATTCCGGCAGCGGAAACGTGCCCAGATGTTCCATCGGATTCTGCGTCGCCATGACAAAGAACGGATCGGGTAACGCCCTTGTCTCCCCCTCGCTGCTGACCTGCCCTTCCGCCATCGCTTCGAGCAGTGCCGATTGCGCCTTGGGCGTAGCACGATTGATTTCATCGGCCAGTACGATGTGATGAAATACGGGGCCGGGATGAAATTCGAATCGTTTTTCCGCCGGATCGAAAATCTCTACGCCGATAATATCAGCCGGCAACAGATCGGCAGTAAACTGAATACGTCCAAAATCGCTATTCAGGCTGGCGGCCAGCGCATGGGCCAGCGTCGTTTTGCCTATGCCAGGCACATCCTCAATGAGCAGGTGTCCACCGGCCAGAAATGTCAACAGCAGTTGTGCAATCGCCTCATCCTTACCGACCAGCACCGCAGCCAGCTGCTTTCTGAGCGCCTCCAGAGCACATCGGGCCGTTTCACATGCTGTATTGCCGTGTTCTGTATCCATGAGGCCTACTATAGCCTGAACCAGACTGTTGATCATAGTCTGATTCGCATTCTGATTCGCATTGCCATAATCATGGACAGAGTCTGATCATGTGGACATTAAAAAATCCATGCACGTCAGGGCGGCCATACAGGTGCGTTGTCTGTTTTGTGTGAATCTGGCATCGTTAGCGTATGTCCACGCCTCTGAAGATCATCGCCGACGCCCATATCTGGGGCGTCGAATCCGCTTTTTCCACGCTGCCCGGCTTTGATGTCGATTTGACTGTGCTGGAAAGCAGCAGGATCAAGCCGGCCACCGTGCGCCAGGCTGATATTCTGCTCACGCGCTCATCCACCCGCGTCCATGCCGGCCTGCTAGGCGACTCATCCGTTCGTTTTACCGGTACCGCCACCATTGGCGATGACCATTACGACAAAGCATGGCTGGATCAGGCCGGCATCGCCTGGGCCAATGCCGCCGGTTCCTCCACCGGTTCAGTGGTTGAATATATGGTCGCAGCTCTGCTGCATCTGCATGAACAACGGCGCATTTCCATTTCGAACAGCTGTATTGGCATCATCGGCGCTGGCAGAATTGGTTCGGAAATCGAAACCATCTGCCGGGCTATAGGCATGCAGGTCGTGGTGAATGATCCCCCTCGCGCCAGAAAGGAGGGGGGAGAACATTTCTGCTCCCTGGATGAACTGTTACGACAGACCGATCTGATCACACTGCACACGCCATTGATTCGTGAAGGAACGGATTGCACCCGGCACCTGTTAAATGGCGCGCGCCTGCGTCAGTTTGGCGGACGCGGCGTGATCAATGCCGCACGCGGCGCCTGCGTGGATAATGACGCCCTGCTGCAGTGGCTCGATGACAAGCCGGACAGATTTGCAGCAGTGGATTGCTGGGAGCATGAGCCACGTCCCGAACGACAACTGTTCTCACATGCAGGCATGGCTATCGCCACACCTCATATCGCTGGCCATTCGGTTGACGGCAAAGCGGCCAACACCTGGTTTATTTACAGAGCCCTGTGCGCCTTCTTGCATATCGAGCCGGCATGGAACATGCGCGATCACCTGCCGACGCCGCCATCACCCCAAATGACCAACACGCAGGGCGACTGCTGGCATCAACTGCACAGCGCAACCAGCCACCTCTATGCATTGAAGGAGGATCATCAAACCATGCAATCATGGTTCGGCCTGAGCGACAGAGAACTGCCCAACGCCTTTACGGGCTATCGCCGCCACTATCCTGTACGCCGCGCATGGCAGCATATCCCTGTTCATTTCACCCATGCCGATGCATATACGCTGCAATTGGCGCAAGCCATCGGCATCAAAATTGTCTAGGATGTGCTGATGACTATTTCAAAAGACAATCTGGTTTGGATGGATCTGGAGATGACCGGACTCGATCCGGAACGCGAAACCATTATCGAAATCGCCACCATCATCACTGATGGAGAACTGAATATTCTTGCCGAAGGCCCCAGCCTCGTCATCCATCAACCCGATCACATTCTCGATGGCATGGATGAGTGGAATACGACCCACCACGGCGATTCCGGTCTGACCGCCAGAGTGAAGGCTTCGACCATGTCGATGCACTATGCTGAAATGCAGACGCTGAATTTCATCAAACAGTATGTTCCGGCCCATGCCTCGCCGCTATGCGGCAATTCGATTCATCAGGATCGGCGTTTTCTGGTGCCCTACATGCCGGAACTGGAATCTTACCTGCATTATCGCAATATTGATGTTAGCACCATCAAGGAACTGGCCCGTCGCTGGTACCCGAATAACACAGCGCCCGTCAAAAAGGCCGAGCATCTGGCGCTGGCTGATATTCGTGAATCAATCAATGAACTGCGCTGGTACAGGGAAAAGCTGTTTCGCTGACCGATGAGTTCTGCTACAATAGCGATTAAGTAGGGAAAAAGGAGGTTGATATGTTCCTAAAAAACACAGAAAATGGCGATCTTGCTCAGGTTATTGAACTCAGCGAACTGACCGATCCGAACGCATCATCTGTGACCGTGCGCTATCATGCTGGCGAAGAAGCCGGTGAACCGGTCAGCGCCGATAAGTCAAAGCTCACATTTCCGTCCGGTGAAGCACTGCCCAAATGCTGGATGGATGCGCACTACCGGGTCAGCTTCTAGGCACTGCTCCGTAACCACAAAAAAAGCTGGCTCACGCCAGCTTTTTTGTTATCAACCTTGATGACTTCGTAGGAAGTCATCAGAGCGCCCATGAATGGGCGCGCAAATCAATGACTTGCATCGCAAGTTGTTGATTTGTGAGGAAAGTGTAAATCGCACTTTTCGCTTTCCGCGGAGTAAAAAGGCTATGGACGGACTTTTTACGCCATTATCAACCTTTACGTCTTTTTAAGCGGACTGGCATGCAGACCGCATTCGGCCACACCATCCTCATGCTCCCACCACCAGCGACCTGATCTGGGATCTTCACCCACGGTCACCGAACGCGTGCAACAGGCACAACCAATGGACGGATAATGCTGATCATGCAGTGCATTATACGGCACATCATTGGCCCGGATATATTCCCACACATCGGCCTCGCGCCATTCAATCAACGGATTGAATTTTTTAATGCCGAAGTGGACGTCATCCTCAATGGCGGCCATGCTCTGACGTGAACTGGCCTGTTCACGACGCACGCCGGTAATCCATGCTTTTGCACCGGACAGGGCGCGCTTTAACGGATGAATCTTGCGAATTTCACAACAGTGTTTGCGATTCTTCACCGACTGATAGAACAGATTCAGACCGGACTCGCGCACCATCAGTTCCACTTCTGATGCATCGGGGAAAAACACCTGAATATCGAGCCCGTATTTCTCCCGACAGGCATCCATCACATCATAGGTCTGCTGGGGCAAACGGCCGGTATCGAGCGTCACGACCCGGATACCGGAAGCGTTTTTACTGATCAAATCAATCAGCACCACATCTTCAGCGCCAAAGCTGCTGGCGAATACCAGATCCGGCCCATATTCATCCTGCGCCTGTTTCAACAGCGCAACCGTTTCATCTATTTTCGTTTGCATCAATACAATCTCCAACCATAAGCTCTCACCGCAGAGGACGCAGAGTACGCAGAGGAACATCAAAGACATAACAAAATGAGGAAATATGGCTATTTGTTATATTCTGGTTTTGCTTTTCCTTTGCGTACTCTGCGTCCTCTGCGGTGAAAGATTTTGACTATTTCATTCTAGGTTTTTTTCCAGCTTGTGCCGGTCGGGCTATCTTCGAGGATAATTCCTTCGGCAGCAAGCTCAGCACGGATGGCATCGGCGCGGGCAAAATCGCGCGCTTTTTTCGCATCGCTGCGCTCGGCAATCAACGCCTCAATACGCGCCGCATCCACATCGCCGCTCTTGAACCAGCTTTCCACATCATGCTGCACAATACCCAGCACGCTTGTCATGGCTCTGAATTGATCGACAAGCGCCGACACATCTTCACCGGCATCCAGCCCCTTGTTCAGCAAGCGCGACAGATCAAACAGGCAAGCCAGAGCTTCCGGTGTATTGAAATCAACGTTCATGGCAGCAACAAAATGAGGGGGGAGACGTGAGACGTGAGATGTGAGATGTGAGGTGACAGAATCATCCATCAAGCATCTTACATCCGGCATCTCACAATGTAGCCGCCGCGCTGTCTCATACAGCCGATCCAGCCCTGCCCTGGCGGCATCCAGTGCGCTGTCGGAAAAATCCAATGGCGAGCGATAATGGGTGCCTAGCATAAACATGCGTAACACTTCCGGATGATATTTCTCCGTCACTTCGCGGATGGTAAAAAAGTTACCCAGCGATTTGGACATCTTCTCGGCATTGATGTTCACGAATCCGTTATGAAGCCAGTAGCGCGCAAAACCGCCGCCATTGGCAGCGCGGGCCTGAGCGATCTCATTTTCATGATGGGGGAATTTCAAGTCCATGCCGCCACCGTGAATGTCAAACGTGTCACCCAGATGCGAACAGCTCATGGCCGAGCATTCGATATGCCAGCCCGGCCGCCCTGCGCCCCACGGCGAATCCCAGGCAGGTTCGCCAGGTTTGGCCATTTTCCACAGCACAAAATCGAGCGGATCGCGTTTGCTATCGTCCACATCGACACGGCTACCCGATTCCAGGTCATCGATATTCTTGCCCGATAACTGGCCGTAACCGTCAAACGTGCGCACGGCATAGAGCACATCACCGGAATCCGACACATAGGCACGTTCCTGCTCGACCAGCGCTTCAATCATGGCAATCATTTCCGGCATATGGGCTGTAGCACGCGGTTCATGGTTCGGGTGCAAGCAGCCCAGGCTATCGATATCCTCATCAAATGCGGCGATCATCTCGTTGGTCAGCACATCAATGCCAATGCCGCGCTCGGCGGCGCGTTGAATGATTTTATCATCCACATCGGTGAAATTACGCACATAATTCACATCATAACCCAGCTGTTGCAGCCAGCGATTGATGATATCGAACACCACCATGACGCGTGCATGGCCGACATGGCAATAATCGTACACAGTCACACCGCATACATACATGCCGACCTTGCCCGGCTTTAACGGTTCAAACAGCTCTTTGGTTCTGTGCAGCGAATTATAAACGTGCAAACTCATGATCCCGCCAACCTTTTCGCATCTGACAACCTGATTGCGACGGCATCTTTTTCGCCGTATTCATCTAGAAACGCCACCACAGCAGACATCTCAGGACCGTGCTGAGCGCCACTGAGAGCCACCCGCAATGGCATAAACAGCCCGCGCCCTTTGCTGCCGGTTGCCGTTTTAACGGTTGCCGCCCAACCCTTCCAGTCAGATTCATTCGCATCAGTCACATCAGTCGCATCATTCCAGGCAGTCAGCGCAGCCTGATAAAAATCACCCCCCGCCTTCCGTACCACGGCCAGCGCATCGGCATCCAGTGGTGCATGCACATCGAGCAAACGCTGATAATGCGCAACATCCGCAGCGCGGTCGATATTTCTGCCAATCAGGCTGGCAAATGCAGTCAATCGTTGTGCAGATACGTCCGGCAGATATGGCTGAATCATCGACGCTAGTGTTTCAACATCTAGTTCATGCAACAGACGCGTATGCCAGCGCCACATCTCATCATCCGACCAACGCACCGAACTGGTCGATACATGTTCGGCGTTAAAATATTCGGTTAGCGCCGCCACGCTGTGGGCCTCATCCGGCATATTCGGGTGTCCAAGCCTGGCCATAGCCTGAAACAGCGCGCCCGGCAGCAAACCATCATCACGCAATTCGGCCACGCTGTGACTGCCACTGCGTTTAGACAATTTGGCGCCATTCTCACCCAATAGCAGGCCATGATGCAGATAATGCGGCGGCGCATACCCGAGCTTTTGCAGCATCCACACCTGATAGGCTGAATTGGTCAGGTGGTCGTCACCGCGCACGGCATGCGTAATGCCATCGATGGCATCATCCACGGCATTGGGCAGCAGGAAGGTGAACGAGCCATCGGAACGCACCACCACCGGATCATCGAGATCGCGCAGCGCGAAGGTGGTATCGCCATGCAGCAGATCTGGCACGATCACATCGCCATCATCGGCATGCACTTTCAAACGCCAGACAAACGGTTCCGACTCAGCCCGGCGTGCAGATTCCGCAGCATTCAGATCGCGGCAGCGACCATTGTAGCGTGGCGGCAGGCCACGCGATGTGGCCAGTTTACGATCCAGATTCAGCTGCGTTTCCGAGCAGAAACAGCGATAAGCCAGTCCCTGATCGGCCAGTTTTTTGAGGGCCTGACTGTGATTGCCCGCATGTTCAGACTGAAACAGCACATCGCCATCCCAGGCTAAACCCATCCATGCCAGATCATCTTTGATGGCATCAATATACTGCTGTTCGGAGCGGTCCCGGTCGGTATCTTCAAAACGCAGCAGAAAACGTCCGCCGTGCTTTTTGGCATAAATCCAGTTCAGCAATGCTGTACGCACATTGCCCAGATGTAGTAATCCGGTCGGTGAAGGCGCAAAGCGGGTGGTTATTTGTGAGGGGTGAGGAGTGGGGTGTGAGGGGTGGGTCATACATTACCTCTGTCGCGCAGAGAATTGATCAGGCCGCCGATTAATCCAAATAGCATATCCATGTGATTTATTACGTTCTCCAAATTTGATAAATAGCCAAGTCGCCGAGCAATCCTGTACTGTGCCTCCAACTCACACAGCGAGCCGCGAGCAATGGCAAGATCCCCAACCCAGCAAGCCGGAACCAAACAGGAAAATCTTGAACCACAGAGAACACAGAGGAGGTCAAAATCTTTATGTTTTGGTTTTCTCTGCTTTTCCTCTGTGCTCTCTGTGCCCTCTGTGGTGATAATCTTTTGATTTTATGATTTTTATTTCTTGTACATTTTGTACGAGATATTTTTCGTAAGAGACTAAGAAACTCTTTATCTCCACCGCGTCCTGCACCTTCAGCAATATTGCTTGGCACCGATACGGCGGCCCTTTGCATTTGGGAAATCAGCCCAAACCGTTCGTAATCGGGAAATTCAGCAGTCTCCCGGTAAACGATCTCAACAAGACGCATGCCCTCCTGCCAAACCCTCAAATCATGATGAGCACGCCTCACTCCAGGCCCCTCACTCCTGACCCCTCACGCTTCACCGGCCGAATCACCATGTATTCATTCGGATGCACATAACCCAGCTCTTTGTGGATCAATTCTTCCAGCGCCTTCGGGTCATTTCTGAGCCGTAACACCTTTTTGGCCAGATGCTCACGTTCGGCTTTTAAATCGGCGAGCTCGTTTTCCAACTGATGCACTTGCGCCGCTTCCTGCTGATAAACCAGATATCCATGATCTGAAAAAATCAGACTCCACAGCATATAAGCAACGACAGCGGTTCCGCCAATCCAGAACAGCCATCGGCCAATTCGTCCGCCCATCAGATGTAGTTATCAGGCGTATTTAGGCAGATCAGCGAGCCAATTAGCGAGCAAACGCAGCACGACCAGCAAAACGCGCCGCGCTGCCTAACTCTTCTTCGATGCGCATCAACTGATTGTATTTGGCCATGCGATCGGAACGAGAGGCCGAGCCGGACTTGATCTGTCCGCATCCCAGCGCTACAGCCAGATCGGCAATCGTCGCATCTTCCGTTTCACCCGAACGATGCGAAATCATGCAACGATAGCCAGCATCATGCGCCATATTCACGGCTGCAATGGTTTCGCTTAACGTACCAATCTGGTTAACTTTCACCAGCAAGGCATTGGCAATCCCCTTGTCTATGCCCTCTTGCAAAATAGCCGGATTGGTAACAAAAATATCATCACCTACCAGTTGCACAGAGTCACCGATTTTATCGGTCAATACCTTCCAGCCGTCCCAATCATCTTCAGCTAAACCATCTTCAATGGAAATAATCGGGTATTGGCGACACCAGTCGGCCAGAAAGTCACACATGGCTGGCGTATCCAGCACCTTGCCCTCACCGGCCAGCCGGTATTGACCATCGCTGTAAAATTCCGATGCAGCCGGATCGAGTGCAATAAAAACATCCTCGCCCGCCTTGAGTCCGGCTGTGTCGATACCGCCCAGAATCGCTTCAATTGCAGCCACATTGGATGGTAACGACGGCGCAAAACCGCCCTCATCGCCCACAGCCGTATTATAGCCCTTGCCCTTGAGAACGGATTTCAACGCGTGGAAGACTTCCGCTCCCATTTCGAGCGCCTGTGCAAAACTGTCTGCACCTGCCGGTACAATCATATATTCCTGAAAATCCACATTGTTATCAGCATGCGCGCCGCCATTGAGTACATTCATGCACGGCACAGGCAGCAGATTGGCATCCTCGCCGCCTAGGTAACGGAACAGCGATTGACCATTTTCGACAGCCTGCGCCTTGGCCGCAGCCATCGACACGCCCAGAATCGCATTAGCGCCCAGACGCCCTTTATTCGGCGTGCCGTCCAGCGCAATCATGGCGTCGTCCAGCCCCTGCTGGTCCGCAGCATCCATACCGATCACTGCCTTGGCAATTTCCGCATTGACATGACCAACAGCCTTGCGCACGCCTTTGCCTCCGAGTCGCGCCTCGCCATCACGCAGTTCCACGGCTTCACGTGTGCCGGTAGATGCACCACTGGGGATGCCTGCACGGGCAAACGCGCCCGAAGCCAGCGTGACATCGACTTCAACCGTCGGATTACCGCGCGAATCAAAAATTTCACGACCATGTACTGTTACAATTTTACTCATTTTTTCTCCTGATCGGCATCCATGCCGAGTCACTTCATTATTTGAAAACTTGATATGATGACTTCGTAAGAAGTCATCAGAGCGCCCATGGATGGGCGCGAAAATCAATAGCTTGCGTTGCAAGTTGTTGATTTGTAAGGAAAGTGAAAATCACACTTTTCGCTTTCCGTGCAGTAAAAAGGCCATGAATGGACTTTTTACAACTTCATCTGATATAACGCAAATCAAAACCTCAATCATTGGCCACAGAACAACATCAGATGGTGGGTGGTTTTGATTTTCTCAATGCGTTTTTATTGTTCCTTGAAAGAAATCAGCCTGAATAGCCGCATCTCTGTTCTCAGGGCGCGCAACCATACGCAAAACTTCATGACGCGTCTATGAAACAGCGAAAAAACACCAGGCAATGATCTCGCAGAGCCGCAGAGAACGCAAAGAAAAAACATGGAAATTCACTAGTAGCCTTGTTAAAAGTTACAAATGTGAGCTAAAATTTTACAACTGCATCGATCTGTTTCAGCGTGGTCAGCACGCCTTCCAGATCAGCCAATGCAAGTGAATTAGGGCCGTCTGACATGGCTTTATCGGGATCGGGATGCACTTCCATAAACACGGCCGCTACGCCGGTCGCTACCGCCGCACGCGACAGACCTGGAACAAATTCCCGATTGCCTCCTGTTGCGCCGCCCAAACCGCCCGGCTGCTGTACCGAATGAGTGGCGTCATAAACCAGCGGTGCGCCAAATTCGCGCATCACCAGCAAGGAACGCATATCCGATACCAGATTATTATAGCCGAAGCTGGCGCCGCGTTCGCACAACATGATGTTTTTATTGCCTGTAGCCTCGGCTTTTTCAAGCACATGCTTCATATCCCAGGGGGCCAGAAACTGACCCTTCTTGATATTGACCGGTTTACCGGAACTGGCGACCGCTTCAATGAAATCGGTCTGGCGACACAGAAATGCCGGCGTCTGTAAAATATCGGCCACCTCAGCCACCGCTGCCACCTGATGCGATTCATGAACATCGGTCACAACCGGCAGACCCAACTCATTCTTGACCCGTTGCAGAATGCGCAGACCTTCATCCATGCCCGGACCGCGAAAACCGTCTCTGCTGGTACGATTAGCCTTGTCGAAACTGGATTTGAATACCAGCGGTATACCAATACGGCTGGCAATATCAGCAATCGCGGCCGCTGTTTTCAGCGTGAAATCCTCGCCCTCGATCACGCACGGCCCGGCCAGCAGCACTAGCGGCAGCTCATTACCCAAACGGATACCGTCCGCAGTCACAATCTGCTGATTCATGTGACGGACTGAACTTTGCTGGCCCCCACAAAGGCGGAAAACAACGGATGCGGTGCGTACGGACGTGACAGAAATTCCGGATGAAACTGGCAGGCGACAAACCACGGATGGTCTTTTATCTCAATAATTTCGACCAGTGAATTGTCCGGCAGCGTACCGGACACAACCAGGCCAGCTGCTTCCAGTTGTTCACGATAGGTATTATTAAATTCATAACGATGACGATGACGCTCTCGAATCTCGCACTTGCCGTAGGCGGCAAAGGTATGCGTGCCTTCAATCACCCGGCACGGATAACCGCCCAGACGCATGGTACCGCCCAGATCGCTATCGGAGTTACGCTGCACCCGCGCCCCCTCCTGCTCCCACTCGGTCATCAGGGCGATCACCGGGTGTTTGGCTCGCTCATCAAATTCACTACTAATTGCATCCTCCAACCCGGCCACATGGCGGGAGAATTCCACCACGGCCAGCTGCATGCCCAGACAGATCCCGAGGTATGGCACCCTGTTTTCGCGTGCATAACGGATGGCCAGCATTTTACCTTCCGTGCCGCGTTGCCCGAATCCACCAGGCACCAGAATACCATCCATACCTTCGAGGCAATCTGTACCATTCTTCTCCAGCGATTCGGCATCGACATAGTCAATGACAACCCGTACCGAGTGATCCATACCGGCATGGCATAGCGCTTCATTGACCGATTTGTAGGCATCGGCCAGTTCGACATACTTGCCCACCATGGCGATGCGCACATCCTGCTCCGGTTCACGAATCTTGCGGCATATTTCCTTCCACACCGACAGATCCGGTTCAGTATCATCCATGCGAAAATGATTCAGCACCACTGACCCCAGACCGCCTTCGCGCAAGCTCAGCGGTACCCCGTAAATCGTATCCACATCCGGCGCATCAATGACTGAATCCCGATCGACATTACAGAACAGAGCGATCTTATCCTTCTGACTCTTGGGAATCGGATGATCGGAACGGCACAGCAGCACATCCGGCTGAATACCGATTTCGCGCAGAATTTTGACCGAGTGCTGGGTCGGTTTAGATTTCATCTCGCCGGCCGATGCAATATACGGCACCAGCGTCAGGTGAATATAAACGGTATTTTTCCTGCCCAGATCAAAGCGGAGCTGGCGGATCGCTTCAAGAAACGGTTGCGACTCGATATCGCCCACCGTGCCGCCAATCTCGACCAGTGCGATATCCACTTCTTCGGAACGCAGCGATAAGACAGCATTTTTAATGGCATCGGTAATGTGCGGGATGACCTGCACCGTCGCGCCCAGATAATCGCCACGCCGTTCACGGCGAATCACCGACTCATAAATGCGTCCGGTGGTATAATTGGAGCGTTTGGACATATTGGCATGGGTAAAGCGCTCGTAATGGCCCAGATCGAGATCGGTTTCCGCCCCGTCATCGGTGACAAACACCTCACCGTGCTGGTACGGACTCATGGTGCCGGGATCAACATTGATATAGGGATCGAGCTTCTGCATGGTGACGCGCAATCCGCGCGCCTCAAACAGTGCTGCCAGACTTGCCGCAGCAATACCTTTACCGAGCGACGACACTACCCCGCCGGTAACAAAAACAAACTTGGTTTCTTTATTCATGACGGGGCGGGACAGTAGCAGAATGAATCTACCGATACCAGTTCAATATCGACCCGTGCGCACCAGCTTAATTCAACATCATTATTCAAGCCAACGAATCTGAATAGTGCGGCTTTCCATCTGATCCGAGTCGCACCGCAAATGCACCTGAATAACGCCATCCGGCAAGAACTTCGCCCCTCTTTCTGGCCACTCGATCAGGCATATCCATGGCGGCTGAAAAAAATCGCGCACGCCGAGCAGATCAATTTCGGTCGCATCATCGAGCCGGTACCAGTCCATATGCGCCACCTGGCAATCATGCGCATCATATTCCTGAATGATGGCAAAACTCGGACTGGGCAATGCTGCATCAGTCACGCCGAGCGCCCGCATCACCGCCCGACAAAACAGGCTCTTGCCGGCACCTAATTCCCCCGACAGGGCAACCACATCCCCCGGCTTCAGCGAAGCTGCGAACCGGGTAGCGATTGCAACCGTTTCTGCTTCGTTTTCAGTCTGATAGTTCAAACGGACTATCTGTTGGCAACCAGCGCCTTGATCACATCATGTTTGTTGATCATGCCGACTACTTCATCACCATCCATCACCGGAAGATGGTGCACATTTTCATCACCCATCACGGCAGCGATTTCGCCCAGGTCGGTATCTACGGCGACCGTCACCACTTCTGTTCGGGCCAGATCTTCGGCTGTCATCGCCTGTAATTTTTGCAGCTCTTTCTCAAAGCGTGCCTCCCCGACAGGTATCACCATATCAAACAGAGCCATCGCGGTCGGCACATGCAGGTTTTTCTGCTGATCAATCAGGTCGCTTTCAGTGATCAGGCCAAACAGATGTTTATCGTCATCCACAACCAGCATGCCGGTTAAATCTTCATCAGCCAATCGCTTGGCTACATCATCGACGGATACATCCATCAAACAGTACGCCGGATCTGCATCCATGATATCGCGAGCAAATATTTTAGAATATGGCATAGCAAACCTCCTTGGCATCTCCATGATACCGTAAACCTGTCTATTTTCATAACACTTTATGCCTTGTGGTAAATCTTGGAACCTGTACGCATAAATTCCTCGGACTGCTCTTCCATACCCGCTTCGATAGCTTCACCTGTTCCCATACCATGTTTAGCAGCGTAATCGCGCACATCCTGGGTGATTTTCATCGAACAGAATTTTGGCCCGCACATGGAGCAAAAGTGTGCCACTTTGGCGGAATCTTTCGGTAGCGTCTCATCGTGATAAGAACGTGCCGTATCTGGATCGAGGCTCAAATTAAACTGATCCTCCCAACGGAATTCAAAGCGGGCTTTGGATAGCGCGTCATCACGCTGTTGCGCGCCCGGATGTCCCTTGGCCAGATCGGCGGCATGAGCAGATATTTTATAAGTAATCACACCGATCTTCACATCATCGCGATTGGGCAGGCCCAGATGCTCTTTCGGGGTGACATAGCACAGCATGGCACAGCCATACCAGCCGATCTGCGCAGCACCGATTCCGGAGGTGATGTGATCATAACCCGGCGCGATATCAGTGGTCAGCGGGCCCAGCGTATAGAACGGCGCTTCATCGCAATATTCCAGTTGCAGATCCATATTCTCTTTAATCATCTGCATCGGCACATGACCGGGGCCTTCAATCATGGTCTGCACATCATGTTTCCAGGCAATTTTGGTCAGTTCACCAAGTGTTTTCAGCTCACCCAACTGCGCTTCATCATTGGCATCGGCAATGGAGCCCGGCCTCAAACCATCGCCCAGTGAAAACGACACATCATAGGCTTTCATGATTTCACAAATATCTTCGAAATGGGTGTAAAGGAAACTTTCTTTGTGGTGCGACAAACACCATTTGGCCATAATCGAACCACCGCGTGAGACAATACCGGCCAGCCGTTTGGCTGTCATCGGCACGTAACGCAGCAAGACGCCGGCATGAATAGTGAAATAATCCACACCCTGCTCGGCCTGCTCGATCAAGGTATCACGGAATACTTCCCAGGTCAGATCCTCAGCCACGCCGTTGACCTTTTCCAGCGCCTGATAAATCGGCACAGTGCCAATTGGCACGGCGGCATTACGGATAATCCATTCGCGTGTTTCATGGATATTCTTGCCGGTGGACAGATCCATGATGGTGTCCGAGCCCCATCGGGTCGCCCAGGTCATTTTATCGACCTCTTCCTCAATTGAGGAGGACAGGGCCGAATTACCGATATTACCATTGATCTTGACCAGAAAATTGCGTCCGATAATCATCGGTTCCAGTTCCGGATGATTGATATTGGCTGGGATAATGGCACGGCCTCTGGCTACTTCATCACGTACGAATTCGGGCGTAATGACATGCGGAATACTGGCACCGAAGGAATGGCCCGGGTGTTGTTTGGTGATTTCACGCAAATGTTCACGCTTCTGATTCTCGCGAATCGCCACGAACTCCATTTCCGGCGTAATGATACCGGCTCTCGCATAATGCATCTGTGAGACATTCTTACCCGCCCTGGCTTTGCGCGGCTGTTTCAGATGTTCAAAACGCAGATGATTAAGACTCTCGTCATCGCGTCTTTCATTGCCGTAGCGCGAAGAAAGCCCGGTCAAAAAATCCGTATCCTCTCGTTCCTTAATCCAGCTTGAGCGCACATCCGGCAAACCTTTCTGCAAATCCAGTTCTACTTCAGGATCGGTGTACGGGCCGGACGTATCATAGACCAGAACAGGAGCATTCTCTTCATCACCAGCATTGGTTTGAGTTGGAGAAAGTGAAATTTCGCGCATCGGGACGCGGATATCAGGGCGCGACCCCTCGATATAAACCTTACGGGAATTGGGTAACGGCTGCTGCGCATCATAGCTGTCACCTGCCAATTTTTCGCCCAAATCAGTGCCCAAATTTGTGTCTGGTGCCTGTGTTGTCATGCTTCCTCCGAATACCCCGCTATTCAACGGGCCGCGAACTATAACCTACAGGTAGCTTAGGGCATAGATGACGCTAACAAAACCGCTTATAAAATATGGTCTGTTCATATAAAAGCAACGCAGCCCGTGGGCAAAAAACGAAGGGTGCTGAGTAGTTACTCTATATCAACCTGACCCGGAAAGATCTCCCTTTGAGTTTACCTTCGCCGATTTTTTTGAGCGCAATTTGAACCACGTCCCGGCTGACTGCGACATACGCCCAGTTCTCGAGAATATGAATTTTCCCAACCTGCTTACCTGTGATGCCCTTGCCAGCAGTCAATGCCCCCAGAATATCTCCGGGGCGCAGTTTTTGTTTTTTACCACCGCCAACTTGCAAGGTCGCCATGGAAGGTTTGACAGGATGCGTATCTAATACGCTGGCAGGTGGTAGCGATTCGCTGGTAATAGTGCGTTTAATATAATCGCTGAGCATGGTCAGTTTGTATTCATTACCGTTATGCAGCGTGAATGCCGCCCCCTTGCTGCCTGCCCGGCCGGTGCGCCCGATACGGTGAATATAGGTTTCAGGTTCATGTGGCAGCTGGAAATTAAACACCGCACCCACGGCATCAATATCCAGCCCGCGCGCTGCTACATCGGTAGCCACCAGAATCGATACACTTTTATTAGCAAAGCGCACCATGGCCTGATCTCGCTGCCATTGTTCAAGATCCCCATTGAGGGCAAGCGCACTAAAACCATGGCGCACCAGTTCATCCGCGATCTCCACTGTTTCCCGCTTGGTATTGCAAAATACCAGACTGGATTCTGCCCCGTGCCCGGATAACTGCTCTGTCAATCGATCTGATAACAATAAACGCAGAGCGAGCATGCATTGCTGTTGATCATTCACCTGATAGAAATGCTGTGCAATCGTGTGGCTATCGTGGGTGGATTCCACTTTCACCATGACCGGCTTGCGCATGATGCGTTTGACAACTGCCTTGATAGTATCCGAAAAAGTAGCGCTGAATAACAGCGTTTGTCGCCATTTGGGCACCTGCTCGACAATGGCCTCAACGGATGCCTGAAAACCCATATCCAGCATGCGATCTGCTTCATCCAGCACCAGAGTATTCACATGTGTTAGTGTCATCGAGCCGCGACGCAGGTGATCTTCAATGCGCCCTGGCGTACCGACAATAATGTGCGCACCATGCTCCAGCGATCCCAGTTGTGGGCTGAACGGCATACCGCCGCACAGTGTTAATACTTTAATATTGGGCATTCTGCGCGCCAGACGGCGAATCTCTTTACTCACCTGATCGGCCAGTTCCCGAGTCGGGCACAGTACCAGTGATTGAATCTCATAATGCGATATGTCGAGCCGCTGCAACAGGCCAAGCCCAAATGCAGCCGTTTTTCCCGATCCGGTTTTAGCCTGGCCGATGACATCCTCTCCATCCAGAATATCAGGCAGGCTCTGGGCCTGAATGGGCGTCATTGCCTGATAACCAAGCGATGCCAGATTACCCAGAAGATCGGGATTCATGTTAAGCGTAGAAAAAGAAGTTTGACTCAATGATACTATCCTGTGTGGAATCTCTGCTCGCACTACTCTGCAGGAACGCTCTGTTATGCTTCGTTCTGCAATATTTTAAATCAGCTGGCGCAAGCTATGTGGAAATAGCCGGAGAAACCATGATTCATCAAGGGGGTGTTGTCGCAGCTTTGCTGCTAGAATTCGCTCATGGCTCTTATTTTACCCACATTGAACCCGGCAACTGCTGATCATCTGTTACACGATGCTGTCATTTCACTGCGCAGTCGCTGGTCGGTTCTGAAAGCTTCCGGCTCAGGTCTACGCGAATACCTGCAAGGCCAGATCACCCAGGATATGAACCGCTTAACTGCTGCACAGGGCATGCATAGTTGCATCCTGACGCCTCAGGGCAAGGCGATTTCGGAATTGTATATCCTGGAAGGGCATCACGATGAATTGCTTATACTCACCCCTGCTTCACATGCCGAGGCGACCGTTGCACGGCTGCGCCAGTTTGCACTGGGACATACGCTGCGCATCGGCATGGTCGAAACGCTCGCAATCTGCTCCATACAAGGTGCCAGTGCAGCGCAGCTGCTGGGTGATTTCGAACTGGACGAACCGGGACAGGGTTGGTTGGCTTGCAGCAGGAAACAGGGGGAAGACTGTTTCGCACTGGCCATGCCGGAAAATCCACGCGGCTACTGGATCATCTGCACGCGAGCCCGGATTGATGCCGTAACCGACAACCGACAACAGGTGAGTGAAAATGAAACCGAGGCCATGCGTATCATCCGGGGCCGTCCGGATTTTGGCGTGGAATGGGATGAGAGAACGCACCCACTCAATGCTAACCTGATTGAATTCGATGGGGTTTCATTCGATAAAGGCTGTTATGTCGGTCAGGAAGTCACCAGCCGCATGCACTGGCGCGGTGGCATCAAAAAGAAATTGTACCGGGTTGCTATTGCAGGCAGACCGGAATCGCTGCCCTGCCCCGTGCAAACCACTGCCAACATCGGCGAACTGCGTTCCGCCGCCATCGACCATGAAAATAACTGTGTCGGGATTGCTTACCTGCCCATTGCAGTGGCTGAATCGGATGCAGCACTATCGCTTGAAAATGGTGCACAGGTAGAAATTTTGGAGGCCTGCCATGCCTGATGCATTTATCTGGTACCATGCCGATAAAAATATGGAACCTGGTCTGCAACACTGGATCGAGGAAGTCGAGGCCGAAGCCGGGGTGCGCGGCAAGCTCTATATCCGCACCCGTCAGGATGAAACAACCTTCATGGAATCCTACAGCGACGTATCACGCGCCACGATTGACCGCATCGAAAAACTCGCCGCATCCAGCCCGGTTTTCCAAGGCATCGAACGCCGTTGCGAAAGCTTTATTCAAATCACATCCTGACCGGGCAGAAAAATCCTGGCGCATTGCTGGTCATCAAGATGGAAAATTAGCAAGCCCGTAATTCATTTCGCGACGCAATGGCGCAGCCCCACGCACCACTTTTTATGACACTTTCGACAGGAATAGTGATCATACTAGAATACATCATGCAAGCTTAATACTTGTAATTATGTTGTATTTATTCATTATATCACCGATAATATAGTGTTCATTGGAGTGTTCATGCAGATTAGCAGTTTCACACCTCTTATACCCTCATCGGAAAAAGCGCATCTCCTTAAAGAGAAAGCATTCGACCTCACCAAAAAAACAAGCGCACTACTGCCGCACCAGCACCTGTTGAAAACATTCAAGCCGCTGGTTCAGCTTATGAACTGCTACTACAGCAATCTTATTGAGGGTCATCATACGCTGCCCTTCGAACTTGAAAATGCGCTGAATCATCAGCTTTCTCATGATGCTGCAAAGCGAGATTTACAACAAGAAGCGTTGGCACATATTCGCGTGCAGAACCTGATTGATCATGATGCAGCTCCTGCGCCAGGCATGTCCGTGGATTTTTTGCAATGGTGCCACCATCAGTTTTATCAGCAGCTACCCGATTCCATGCGTATGGTGGAACATGCGCAAACAGGGGAGTCTTTTGAAATTCTGCCGGGCAAGTTCAGGGAGCGCGGTGTTAAAGTTGGCAATCATATCGCCCCCGATGCAACAGCGATCAAGCCCATGCTTGCATCGATGTTTTCCATCTATAACAGATACTCTGGCACGGATGCGTTGATTGCTATTGCCGCAGCCAATCATCGGGTGGCATGGGTTCACCCATTTATGGATGGCAATGGTCGTACAGTCCGACTGATGGCACATGCCGCATTCAAGGATTTGGGTATGAATATAGGCCTCTGGTCGCCATCAAGGGGATTAGCGCGATCAGTGAATCAATATAAGCAGCTCTTATCCCGTGCCGATCAAGTCCGACAAGGCGCATCCACCGATGGACGAGGTGCGTTATCCGAGCAGGGGCTGATCGATTTCTGCGATTATTATCTGGATACCTGCATTGATCAGGTGGAATTTATGCAGGGCTTGTTTGATGTCGGGAATTTACTCAAGCGCATTGAAAGGTATTGTCATGATGAGCATGAATGCTCCAATCTTACTAGGGATGCTTTTCCCCTGCTGCGCGAAGCAATCTACAGGGGGCAGTTTGAAAGGGGTGAAGTGAGTCAGATTATTTACGGTAAGTCTGCCGTCACAGGCAGACGCGCCCTCAAAGCACTGCTGGATCGTGGTCTGCTTGAATCCGATACACCAAGAGGCGCTGTAAGGTTGGCTATTCCCACCCATGTGCTTGGCGCATGGTTTCCCAATTTATATCCTAAAACAGCTTTGCTCCATGAAGCAAATCCATGACACAAGCAGCCTTCTGTCGGCAGGCTGGGATATCCATCAAATCATTCAGTCGCTGGCGAAGCGTGTTTGCACGAGAGTCGTCGCAGAGCCAACCCAAAGTTAGCTTTGCCAAAGTAGAAGTACAATCGCCACGCTCTGTCGAATCAGGGATTCGTATTGCCTTATCAGCTCAGGGACATATTGATATTGCCCCTGATTTTGATGAAGCCACGTTGCGACGCGTATTGGGTGTATGCATATGATGCGTCATGTTGGCAGTCAACTGTTCATTTGGCGACTGAGCCGGTGGATATGCGTAAATCCATCAATGGCCTGTCCGTGTTGGTTGCCGATCATCTGGCTTGTAATCCATTGAACGGCAGCTTATTTGTGTTTTACAACAAGGCTCGCGATAAGATCAAGATTCTGTACGGGGATCGTAATGGCTTCTGTCTGTGGTATAAACGACTGGAGAAACACAGGTTTCATATCCCGGCTCATATATCCGGCGACAGCGTTGAACTCTCTTCCGAGCAATTATCATGGCTACTCTCTGGCCTGCATATTAATGAGATTCAAGGCCATCCGGCTTTGGAGTTTTCATCCAGTTCCAAAATCGTAAATTTGGTGCCTGTTCGGATTGTATTGATATCGCCAAACAGCCCGACCTGTTCAATGAGGCTGAAGCAGTCGTTGAACAGACTGATGAAGTGGATGAACCCACGGAAGTCGTGGTTACAAGGCGTAAACGTGGTGGCAGACGGGAATTTCCCAAGTCCTTGCCGCATGTCACGATCGTGCATGACTTTCCTGAAGCAGATAAACAGTGCTGCGAGTGCCATCAGCAGATGACTGTTATTGGCGTGTAAAGCACCTTTTCACTACTGCGGATATCGCGAATACGATCAAGGAGTTCTTTCCAGTAATTGCCTCCGCCCATCTCTTTGAGCCGCGCATCATCCATGGTGAATCCCTTGACGATATATTCACGCAGACGCACGGTCGCCCATTGGCGGAATTTGGTGGCTATTTAAGATTTCACACGATACCCAAGTGAGATAATCAGATCGAGATTGTAGTATTTTGTATTATATTTTTTACTATCGGAGGCAGTATGTAAGAAATCCTTACATACTGAATACTCGTTCAATTCACCTTCATCAAAAATATTTTTTATGTGCATTGTGATATTTGGTCGTGAAGTTTCAAATAGATCAGCAAGTTGTGCTGGTGCATTCTGTGCGGCGTAGTTAGCAGTATTAGCTCTCAACAATGGTCATTCTACTTTAAGCAATATCTCAGGTTCGATGTTTTTTGCCGACAGAGAAGGCGGCAATTTTGCTCAGATGAGTGTAGGGCAGGCCGGTGTCGTGATGCCATGCGTTAAATGTTTCCTGAATAGCGACTCACCCCGCTTCGCGGCTCCCAATCCGAGAGTAACAGAATCAATCATACTGATAGGGGTCGGGAAGAATGACCTCCCCGCCCTCCAAACCGTACGTGCGGTTCTCCCGCATACGGCTTTCCAGTCGGTAGTTTCATCATCGTGATTGACTCGCCAGTTCATGCGCTGTTTTCATG
>JALUWF010000343.1 GCA_027019785.1 Mariprofundus sp.
AACTATCTTAATACATGTTTTGGTGCAATGTCGTTTGATTCTGTTTACGATGGCAGTATGTATCAGAAAATATTCTGGCTTGATGACAGACTATATTGCCGTTCCTCCATGTCTGAAGGGGTGATCTGAATGTGCCTGACGATCAAGGATGTGTTAACCCGCAAGGTGTTGACTATTTCTCAGGATATATGTCTGGCGGAAGCCGCACAGATGATGAGTGCGCATCGTATCTCCTGTCTGGTGGCTGTCGAATCAGACAGGCCGGTTGGCATTATTACTGAAGCCGATCTGGTACAGGTTGCACATAGCCACCTCGATCTGGAGCAAACCGGCATTTCCGGATTTCTATCCAAGCCGGTTATTTCGATAGAGACAAACCATAATATTTACGATGCCTTCGAAATACTGCTGGAACGCCAGGTGCGCCACCTGGTTGTGGTGCATCCCGATGGTCGGCTGGAAGGATTGTTGACCTTTAGCGATATTCTCAAAGCAGCGGAATTCGACGATTTTCTGCGTATAAAATCAATCAGCAGCATCATGAGTTGCAATGTGGTGACTGCACATCCCGACATGCTGTTGATCGATGTGCTGGCCCGGATGGATGAACTGCATATTTCCTGCATGGTTGTCGTCGAGGATGGAGCGGCATGCGGAATCTTTACCGAACGCGATACCGCCCGGCTGCTCGCATCCGGCGCCGATTTCGATCATCTGAGGCTGGACGAGGTGATGAGCGCGCCGCTGATTACCATGCGTGCGAACGAATCGGTGCTGGATGCCGCCCTGACCATGCGCAAAAACGGTTTCAGAAGACTGGTGATCGTGGACGATCAACAGTATCCGACTGGCCTTGTCACCCAGTTTGATGTGATTCGCGGGCTGGAAGGAAAAACGATTCACCATTTCAGGGCTCTTTATGAACAGGTTGAAGAACAACTCATCGCGGAAAAGGCAGAGTTAGAGCGCATTGTCGATGCCTCCCCGTGCGTGCTGTTTCGTTGTGAGTGGTGTGGTGAAGATAACGGTTTTATATTTACCTATGTCAGCGCATCAGTTACCCCCATGTTCGGTTATGAACAGCGCGAATGCCTGCAGGCCGGCTGGTGGTTGTCACATATTCACCCCGATGATGTACG
>JALUWF010000344.1 GCA_027019785.1 Mariprofundus sp.
GACCGAATGATCCAAACATGCGGTTGTAGTTTCGAATGAATCTTTTACCAGCATTGCTCTTTCGGCGATCTTTTGAGTTAGCCATTTTCTTAGCTAATTCAAGATCATTGATATTGATGCCGGTATCGGGGAATCCCCTGATACCATTTGCAATACCTTGTTCTGCCTTTGTTAATGGTTCGAATTGAATTCCATTTAGGAGTTGAACATTTGAGTAATCATCATGCCCATAATTGAGTGTAATAACTCTTAGGCCAATAATGGTTGCTAATATAGCAACACCAATTATGATTTTTGATTTATTTGTTAAACTAGACATTTGTTTTTCTCCTTATGTTTGAAAATGTATTATCTGATACACCTGTAAAATCATGTCGGTTAAGCCAATTCAAGACTCTTTCATCCTTGGTATTTAATACCCAAGTTGAAAATGTATCAACATGACCATTATCTTGCAACAATCCCAATTGATAAGTTTGATGATTGATGGTATGATGCGTTTTAATCATGATACGATCAACTGATGTTGATTCGGTCAGAACTATCAATGATTCGTAGTTTAACATATGTTTCTCCTTTGGGTAATATCCCATATTACTATTATCTTTTTAGATTGGTGTGAATACAAATAAAGCCCCTCCGTAGAAGGGCCTATCGTTTAACGGTTCAGTTGTGCGCACATGCCAGTGGCCAACGCGCTTGGAATAAGCATGCTTATCCCATTGGCCTCATTATCATCGGATACGAAGTTCTTGAAATGCATTTTTCCATCCTTTTCAAGCTCGTAGATCATATGATATTTATTGTTGTTGTGAGTACCGGTCATGGTAAGCACATTACCGTCCATTTCGTAACTTTGGGCATAATCTTTAAGATCGCCTAGAGTTTTGTTTTCACATCCAGCAATCCGGGAGTTATTACTCGGACCGCCACAGGCAGTCAATGTTGCCATTGTTACTACCATGATAAAAATCTTTTTCATTTTTGTTCTCCTTGTTAGGTTTATTACCCATATTACTATTATCTTTTTAGATTGGTGTGAATACAAAAATTGTTGGAAGGAGGGTTTTCTCATCGTGAGACAAACAATCGACTATATAATTGGATTGATCCTATTGATTACCGGCCCGATTAT
>JALUWF010000345.1 GCA_027019785.1 Mariprofundus sp.
CTTGCCATTTGAAATCTTGCCGTTGCCCTGCCAACAGAGCTTGAGAAATAGATTCTTCTGCTTCTCCGGTAGATCGAAAGCTGCATCAACCGCTTTTCGGGCATGTGCAAATGCCGACACGGTTTCCAGCTCGACCTGCAGTTCACGCTCAATCGTCGCATCCACGCAAGCATAGAGGTATTCCGCCATGCGTGTGGCATCAAAATACCGGTACAGATTCACCGTCTCATTCAACACATGCCCGCTTGTCCAGATGCGGAAACGTTCTTACCGATTGCAGTGCCTCGCCGAAACGCTCCATTTTTGTTTTCGATGGTTCATCGTGCTCTATGGCAAATGATGAACGCGTCTCCTTCGTATAAAGGTAGTCCACAGCCCGCGCCAGTGTCTCCGCATCATACGAATGTACGATTTCTGTAGCGTGACCGCGCAGTCCATCCCATGAGTACTGTTTCAAAACTGCTGTTTTACGCACAACAGGACAGAAGCTATCATTACCCAGAAGATTGTTACGCACCCTGTAGCGCGAGGCAAACTCCAGATGTCCGGCCAGCGATTTCCACTGTAAATATGCTGTATCAGGTGGAAAAACAATATAGCTGGTGGAAAAATACTATAGAGAAGCCCTACAATTAATTTTGATGGAAATTCACTATAGAGCTAATCATCCCTCATGCGCAAAGCAAAACCAGATACCGAAACATGTTGGACGAAGCCGCTACCGCAGAGAACGGAAACGTGTTATCTGAATCGTTTTATCTGAATCATGTGGCATAGATCGAAAGTATATACATGTATGCTACTCTACATCCCTTCCAGGAGGATAAGCCCTTGCCCTTATTCGCGTTCATTCGTGTGCACAAGGCTGCGAATTTCTTCGATGGCTGCGCTGTTGCCGGACTCAATCATGCCAATGATATAATGTTCAACGCCTCGCGGCAGCAGCTCCGGCTCATCCAGCGAGCCGCGTAAATAGATGATCAAACCATTCAGAAAGCCTTCGAACATTTCATCGGAGAGTTGCTCGTAATTCTTGTGTTTGGAACCGGCCATAAACGCCTTGATACGGCTACTACTAAGCTCGAAGCCACCCAGTTCATAAATCTCTTTAATTTCAAAGTGCTTCAGTTGA
>JALUWF010000346.1 GCA_027019785.1 Mariprofundus sp.
TCCTTAATCACCTGATTCACCGCATTGCTCATCTCCTGCATATCGGTCTCACTGACGATATCAAAACTGGGCATATCTGTCTCCTGTTGATGAACTCACGCGCATTATCATAAGTCCGACAGACTCCTTGCATCTGCGGCAGTTAGCAACGATGGCTGAAAAAACGACAAATCTTCGGTTTTATTTCTGCTCGTTTGTTCAATTCGCCTTAGGTCTGCGGAAAAAATAAAACATCCAGAAAACATTTTCCCTAACCATCTAAATTTGTTAAAATATATTGTATGTATCCCTAATCCGGCATAGCCGGAACCAAATAGGAAAATCTTGAACCACAGAGTACACAGAGAGCACAGAGGAGGTCAAAATCTTTATGTTTTGGTTTTCTCTGCTTTTCCTCTGTGCTCTCTGTGTCCTCTGTGGTGATAATCTTTTGATTTAATGATTTATGATATTTTAGAGGTATCAGATAGTTTGCGAAGGTCTATAATAATCTGCAACGCTCACCCTTGTTCCGGCATAGCATAACGAGAAAGCCTTATTGTAAGCAAGAGCTGCCACATATCTCTGGCCAATTTCAAACTTTGACAAGCAATGCGCCTGACTTAAGCTTGGCGTCCAACAGGAGAGATATTTGCCCAACGCACCCCGACATGATTTTTCTGGCAGGCTCTCGGAGCTACTGGCTCGATTCAACATGAAAACCAAACTGAAAAATATACCAGGACTGCCGCTGCCCTCCCCGCGCTGGTATCCGCTGCTCGGTGCCATGGCCGGTTTTTTGTTTATACTGCTATTCATTGGCGGCGCAGGCCAGAATGCGCGTGCCCGTATGAGTATACCGCACGATGAGTGGCTGAATGCTGAATTACATCCCGCCGTCACCACAACCAGACGAATCCGTCGTGCAACACTGCGCAACGGCGACCACGCCGTCGCCGCCTTGCAGCGACTGGGCTTCAGCATCAATGATGCCCATCGCATGATCACAGCCGCCAATGCCAGCTATCATCTAAAAAATATTCGCGCCGGCCATATTTTTAAGCGTATCGACACACCGGAAGGCACCGATTTTTACTATAACATTGATGCCGACCAACTGCTGCATCTACACCGAAACCCGGATCAGAACGACTGGCATGCTAACGTGGACAAGCTCCCGGTAAACGTCCGCCAGCGCATCGCTTCGGGCGTGATCAGCGGTAGTCTGTTCGGCTCCGCTGAACGAGCTGGTTTGGATCAGCGCACCACCATGAATCTGGTTAATATATTCGCCTGGGATATCGATTTCGCCCGTGACATACGCAGCGGCGACAGCTTCAAGGTCATCTATGAAGAACGCTTCGATGATGCCGGCAGGATTCTGGGCAGCACCATCCTTGCCGCCCGGTTTGTGAATCAGGGCAGAACATATCAAGCCGTGCGTTATCAACTGACTGACGGCCGGGTTGACTATTTTACACCCACCGGCAAAAGCCTGCGCAAAGCCTATCTGAAAGCGCCGGTTAAATTCTCCCGCATCTCTTCCCGCTTCACGCTACATCGCAAACACCCGATCCTCGGTTATACCCGCGCCCATCGCGGCGTCGATTATGCCGCTCCCATGGGCACGCCTATCCACGCCATTGGCGACGGGCATATTATTTTCAAGGGCTGGAGAGGCGGTTATGGCCGCTTTATCCTGATCCGCCACACCAATCGCCTGCATGAAACCGCCTATGGGCACATGAGCCGCTATGCACGCGGCATCAGAAGAGGCCAATTTGTCAAACAGGGGCAGATCATCGGCTATGTCGGCATGTCCGGACTGGCCACTGGCCCGCATCTGCATTTTGAGTTTCGCGTACGGGGCCGGGCGGTGAATCCGCTCACCATCAAGCATCCCCCGGCCCGGCCGATCGCCCGGGCCGAACGGGATCGTTTTATGCAGCAGACCGCCCCGCTACTGAGCCAGTTAAAACAACCACAAACTGAAATCATCTGGGGTTAATGATTTAACATGACGCAATCAAGCATAACAACGCAACATCAGGCATGGCTGGAGAAGGCGCATCGGGTGCTGGATCTCGAAATTGCCGCTATCAAGGCTCAGCATGAGGTGCTGGGGGACGCATTTGTGCAGGCCGTTGAAGCCATTCTGGCTTTGCAAGGCAGGCTGGTCGTGGTCGGCATGGGTAAATCCGGCATCATCGCCAAAAAAATCGCCGCCACGTTTGCTTCTACCGGCACGCCGGCATTTTTTGTCCATGCCGCCGAAGCGCAACATGGCGATCTGGGCATGATTACCGGCCAGGATGCCGTGCTGGCGTTATCGCATAGTGGTGAAACAGCGGAAGTGTGCGGCCTGCTACCAGAAATTCGCCGCCGTGGCGCAACAGTCATCGCCATTACCGGACATACCGGTTCAACGCTGGCCCGCTATGCTGATATGGTACTGCATATTCCCATCAGCAAGGAGGCCTGCCCGCTGAATCTGGCCCCCACTGCATCCACGACAGCCACGCTGGCGCTGGGCGACGCGCTAGCCGTTGTCGTACTCAAACAGCGTGGTTTTAGAGAAGAGGATTTCGCCCGCATCCATCCGGCTGGCAGTCTCGGACGCAAATTGCTGCGCGTCGCCGATGTCATGCACAGCGGCGAAGCACTGCCGCTGGTGACAGCCGAGTCCACCCTGCGTGATGCGATCATGACCATGAGCAGTCACCGTCTCGGCACTACCGGCGTAACTGAAGAGGGCCGGCTGATTGGTTGCCTGACAGACGGCGATCTGCGTCGTATTCTCGAATCCGGCGATCTGAATATTGAAGCGCCGGTACGCAAGCTGATGCATCCCGATCCGACCACGATTACGGCAGACAGGCTGGCCAGTGAAGCGCTGCACTGCATGGAAAGCAGAAAAATCCTGGTACTGTTCGTCTGCGACGATGAGAAGTATGCAACTGGCGTGGTTCACATGCATGATATTCTGCAGGGAGAAGTTCGATGAGCCAGACGCGTTCCATAAGTCAGATAAGCCCGGTGAGCCCAAAAGAACCTACCCGGAAGGCGCCAAAGCAACAGAGCGGGTTTGATTTCCCCCTGGCCAAAGCCGGCGATATTCGCATGCTGATTCTGGATGTGGACGGCGTTATGACGAATGGCTCCATCACCATGGATCAGCATGGCGATGAGTGGAAATCATTTAATGTGCGCGATGGTCACGGCATCAAGATGCTACAGCGCGCCGATATTCAGGTGGCTATCATTACCGGTCGATCATCGAAAGTCGTGGCCGCCCGCGCCCAAGATCTGGGCATCGAATTTGTTATTCAGGGCTGCCTGAACAAGGGCGAAGGACTGACAGATATGGAGCAGCAGTCTGGCATTGCTGCTGCACAGTGCGCCATGTTGGGCGATGATGTACTGGATCTGCCACCGATGTATCGCTGCGGCCTGAGCCTGGCTCCGAATGATGCGCATCAGGCGGTGCTGTCGCATGTCGACTGGATTTCAGATCTGCCCGGCGGCGGCGGCGCTATCCGGCAAGCGGCGGAAGGGTTGATTCTGGCCACAGGCGCATGGGAGCGCGTCATTCAGTCCCGCTATCGCATCTCCCCGCTTGACTGCGGCTGGCCTGAACGGCCTGTTTAGCCATTACCCGGACTACATCAGCAATGCAAACAACAGCATGGCGCGGCCTGAAATGGGGCAGTTTGGCACTGTCGCTGACCGCCATCGTTGCTACTATCGTCCTGATGCAAAACGGAGGGCCGCAACAGGCTGCCCCGGTCCAAACAGCAGAAAAACCGAAAACAGAGGTGAAAAGCCCGGTAATGATCGAGCGCAAGGATGGCAAGATCACCTGGCAACTGCGCGCCGGCGAAGCCAGCCAGCAACTCGATGGCAAGATGCATCTGAGCCAGCCGACGCTGGTGCTGTATACTGAGTCGGGACAGAAAATTAATATTGACAGCGGTCAGGCCTGGTTTGAACCTGTCCGGCGCGATGTGCGCTTCAAGGATCATGTGGTGGTGCATTTTAATGAATGGACGGTTCGAAGCGAATTGATGCTTTACGTCAGCGCCAAAGATGAAATTCAGGTGCCTGGAGCATTCAAATTATCGGGCAAGAGCATCAAGGCGCATGGCCGGAAAATGCGCTTTCAGCGAAGCACTGAAGAACTTAATGTGGATGACGGTATCTGGATCGAAGATTCCGATCCGCACTGGCGAGGAGCATTACCATGAGCACGCTATACCGCTATTCAGACCATCTGAACGCCATCTCTGCGACAGCCGTCCGCATGGCAGCTATCTGCATGGTAGCGATCTTGCTGCTGTCGCCACTGCCATTATGGGCTGCAACGGTGCAGATTGAGTCTGGAAAAATGACCCTCTATCACAAAAAGAATCAGGTGATTTTTACCGACAAGGTGCATCTCACCCGTGATGATTTTGAGCTCTACTGCGATCGTCTGGTAGCCTATTACACCGATAAGGATCTCGATCATGCCGACGCCTTCGGCCACATCAGACTGCGCCACGGCAAGGCAACAGGCAGTGCAGACAAAGCCGTGCTCAACCAGGCCAAAGGCATCCTCACCCTGACCGGCAACGCCGTGCTGGAGCAGGATGGCAACCGGATTGAAGGCGAGCAGATCGTGCATGATATGAACAAGGAAAAAACCGTGGTGTTACCGGGCAAGGGTGGCAGAACCCATATGACCATCGAATCCAATGATAACAACAGCACACTGCTACCCGGCGCAGCTAAATAATCGTGTCCATACATCAACTCTCGGCCAGAGGCCTGTGCAAAAGTTACCGCAAGAAACAGGTAGTGAAGGATGTTGATATTGATGTCCATTCCGGTCAGTGCATCGGACTGCTGGGGCCCAATGGTGCCGGTAAAACCACCAGTTTTTACATGGTCTGCGGTCTGGTGCCGGCAGATGGCGGCAATGTTAGTCTGGATGATCAGGATATCACCCATCTACCGATGCATCTGCGCGCCCGCAGAGGCATCGGTTATCTGCCTCAGGAAGCCAGTATATTCCGCAAGCTGAGTGTGCGTGACAATCTCCTGGCCATTTTTGAGACGCTGGATATGGCCGATGTCCAGATTGAAGAAGAGTTGGAAACCCTGCTCGTTGATCTGGGCATTGAGGACGTGCAACACCAGAAGGCATACACCCTCTCCGGCGGACAGCGCCGACGCACGGAAATCGCCCGCGCTCTGGTGACTAAGCCAAAATTTCTGTTACTCGATGAACCGTTTGCCGGCGTGGATCCGATCGCCGTTGAAGATATCCAGGGCATTATCGCCGAGTTGCGTGCCAAGGGTATCGGCATCCTGATTACTGATCATAATGTGCGCGACACCCTGGCCATCTGCGATCGCGCCTACCTGATGAGCGCTGGCCAGATCTTGGTACATGGCAGCGCCGAGGAGATCATCCGGCACCCGGATGCCCGCCGCCTCTATCTGGGCGAAAGTTTTTCCATGTAATGGAACGGACATCAATGGATCGGAACATCAATGGAGTGTTGTCATGAATGAGGCAGTGATGAATAAGACTGTCATGAATCAATCTGTCATCGTCGCCATCACCGGCGCTTCCGGCGCAGCCTATGCGCTGCGCCTGATCCAGCGTCTGGCCGAGGCCGGCATTGAACAACATATTCTGTTGTCTGACGCCGCCCGCGTGGTGCTCAGACAGGAAGTGGATCTGATGCTGCCGGATCGCACGCCTGTTGCAGATGCATTACCGGCCATACTGGCGAAGCACCTGAACATTGGCACGGAGGGCATGCATTGCTACGCTCTGGATGACTGGTTTTCACCTGCCGCTTCGGGTTCAGCCGGCATCAAAAAAATGGTCGTATTGCCCTGCTCGATGGGAACGCTGGCCCGCATTGCCTGCGGCGCCTCTGACAATCTGATCGAACGCGCCGCCGATGTTATACTCAAGGAGCGTCGGCAACTGATTATTGCGCCCCGCGAAACGCCGCTTTCCAGTATTCATCTGGAAAATATGCTCAAGCTCTCACGCATGGGCGCCCATATCATCCCGGCCATGCCTGGCTTTTATCACAGGCCAACAACAGTGGATGATCTTATTGATTTCCTGGTCAACCGCATCCTTGACCATCTCGACATCGCCAATCCCGAGGCCCAGCGATGGGGAGAGTAAAACAGACTTGGCAGCCTTGGCACCCTGTTCTCACTGCCTTATTACTGCTGTTCGGCCTGAGCGGATGCACAGGCCTCGGCGCCGTATCGGCGATTCCGGGAGCCATGTATGGCATGGTGGCCAATCAGTTTTCCGGCGAAGAGGAGAGCTTCGCCTACAACATGGATATGACGCTGGCTGCGACCCAGCAGGCGCTGCTGGAAATGCAGATTGATATCGATATTGTGGAAATTCGGAATGATGGCAGCTACGGAATCGCCTTTGACAATAACAAACTGGAAGGCAAAATCTCCCTTAGCAAACAGACGCCCACGTTAACCACGGTATATATCCGGGTGAGAACCTTGACCAGAAAAGAGTCGGTGGAACGCGTCATTATCCAGATGATTGGCGCCGAACTGAAAAAACTTCCGCCCGGTGTACACCTTCGACGTGGAAAATTACATAACCTGCGCGCCAAAGCTGACATCCATTCCCGGCGCGTCGGCTGGTATCGGCCCGGGGCCAGACTGGATGCGCACAGAAGCATGACCAAGGGATGGTTGCAAGTGAAGATGCCTTCAGGAAAGATGGCCTACTTGAAAGGCAAGATAAATTTAGGAGAAACAGGATGACCAACAACAATCAACCACTGGATGATATTGCAGAAAAGATAGCTGGCGGCATTCGCATGCTCGGTGGCCTCAAGCAAGGCGCGGAAGCGCAGGTGCGCACCATCGTCGAGGGAGCGTTATCGCAGTT
>JALUWF010000347.1 GCA_027019785.1 Mariprofundus sp.
GGCTGATTGCCGGCCTCTACCACACCATCAACCATGCCCTGTTCAAGGGGTTATTGTTTATGGGGGCGGGGGCGGTGCTGCATGCCACCGGCACGCGCAATATGGAAGAGATGGGCGGACTGATCCACCGCATGCCGGTGACTGCCGTGGTCTTTCTGGTCGCCTGTATCTCCATCTCGGCGTTACCCCCGTTCAACGGATTTGTGTCGGAGTGGCTGACCTTTCAGGCGGCGCTACTGGCGCCCAGGCTGGAAGGCTCGTTGATTCCCATGCTGATTCCGTTTTCCGCCGCCATGCTGGCGCTGGCCGGCGCGCTGGCCGCCACCTGTTTTGTGAAAGTCTATGGCATCGTCTTTCTGGGGCAGCCGCGCACCACGCCGGCCGCTGAAGCGCATGAAATCGACGACTGGATGAAATTTGGCATGGCCATTCCCGCTGTGCTTTGTCTGCTGCTCGGCATCCTGCCTACCGTGTTTATTCCCCTGATTGATGCTGTACCGCAACTGCTGATGCATGCCTCCCTGACCGACAGCGTACATGCGCATGGCTGGTTGTGGCTGACCCCGATCTCCAAAGAGCGGGCCTCCTACTCCGCGCCGATTGCGCTGCTCGGCATGCTGGTGCTGGGCGGGATGATCTACTGGCTACTGCACCCCAAAGGACAGGTGGCTCGTCGCACGCACTTCTGGAGTTGCGGCAATCCGCATGTCAATACGCACATGCAATATACGGCCACCAGCTTTGCCCAGCCACTCAGACAGATTTTTTCCGGTATTTATCAGCCGATTGAGCACTGCGACATCGAACGACCGGATCACAAACTGCTGACCCGGAGCATTCGTTACGAGGTGCATGCACAGGATATGTCCTGGCGCTTTATCTATCGCCCTCTGCTGGCGCTGGCCGAACTGGTGGGCGAATGGGTCGCCAAACAGCACCAGCGCGGCGTCCACGCCTATCTGTCTTATATGTTTGTGACTGTGCTTGTGCTGCTTGGATTTCTATTGTGACTATTTTTTTGGTAAATATCGCCCAGATATTACTGATGGTACTGGCTGCGCCGATGGCGGCCGGCATCGTCAAAAAGATGAAAGCGCGCCTGCAAAACAGGCAGGGGGCGGGCATTTTCCAGCCCTACCGCGATCTATCCAAGCTCTTTGGCAAGGAGATGGTGCTGGCCGATCATGCCTCATGGATCTTTCGAGCCGCGCCCTACATTGTCTTCACTTCCACCGTGCTGGCGGCCAGCGTGGTGCCGGTGATCGTGGTGGATAGCCCGTTCTCCTGGACAGCTGATGTGATTGCGCTGGCCGGTTTTCTGGCCATCGGAACCTTCTTTACCGCCCTGGCCGGCATGGATATCGGCACGGTATTCGGTGGCATGGGGGCGAGCCGGGAAATGACCTTCTCAGCACTGGCGGAACCAGCTCTGCTGATGAGTATCTTCGTGCTATCGGTCACCGCCCAAAGCACCAATTTGTCAGTGATGATCCACCATATTCTGGATGCCGGCATCCTGTTGAAACCATCCATCGCCTTTGCCCTGATCGCCATGCTGATGGTGTCGATTGTCGAAAACGGGCGTATCCCGGTGGATAATCCCGGTACGCATCTGGAAGTCACCATGATCCATGAAGCCATGCTGCTGGAGTATTCGGGCCGTCATCTGGCGCTGATTGAGTGGGCGACCCAGATCAAGCTGGTGCTGTTCGCCACGCTGATTTTTGATCTGTTCTTTCCTTGGGGCATCAGCACCGCCGTTGCAACAATAGCTCTGCTGACGGCGCTGGCTCTGTGGATATTCAAACTCATTCTGTTTTTTGTGTTGCTGGTCATCATAGAAACAGGGCTGGCCAAGATGCGTCTGTTTGAAGTGCCGCAATTTTTGAGCACAGCATTCTTCCTCGCCCTACTCGGTATGTTTATGCACTACATTCTTGAAGTGGGTGCCCAATGAGCCAGATATTATTACAACAAATTATCACCATGGGTGCTGCCCTGATGCTACTCATTTCGTTTGCGTTACTGGCGCAGAAACGCATGCTTTCTTTACTGCACTGGTTCGCCCTGCAGGGCATTGTGCTGGCAGCGGTGACAGCACTGGTAGCCTATACCAGTGACAATACTGAACTGTATGTCTCTGCCGCCATTACGCTTGTTCTCAAGGGTATGTTGCTGCCCTGGGTGCTGTGGAAAATTATCCGCCAGATGCATGTGCATCGCGAGGTGGAACCGCTGGTGAATATCCCGGTAACCATGTTGATTGCGGCGGCGCTGGTGGTGTTCTCCTACCAGGTCACCCTGCCGATTGAGCACCTGTCGCATCTGATCACTCGCAATACCATCGCGGTAGCCATGGCCAATGTGCTGCTCGGTATGCTGATGATGATTACCCGAAAAAAGGCCATCACACAGGTGATAGGATTTCTGGCTATTGAGAACTCGTTGTTCTTCGCTGGTGTTGGCGCCACCTATGGCATGCCGCTGGTGGCAGAATTAGGCGTGGCCTTCGATGTGTTAATCGCCAGCGTCGTATTCGGCCTGTTCTTCTACCAGATCCGCGATACGTTCGAATCGCTTGATCTGAATAAAATGGAGAATAAGTAATGAACTGGTTTACTTTTCTCCTCGGTGCGCCGCTAGTGGCTGCGTTATGGCTGGCTTTTGATGCACACCCGTATCGTTCGGCATGGGTGAATAAGATTGCGGCGGCACTGACTTTTGTTGCCAGCCTCGGATTGGCTGTTCAAGTGTTGGAATCAGGCCGGATTATGGTCTGGGATGACTGGTTTTTTATTGATGCGTTTAATGTGTTTCTGGTAGCGCTGACTGCATTTGTTGCCACCACTACAGCTATTTTCTCAGGCCCTTATATGCGCCATGAACTGGAGATAGGTAAGATTGATAGTGGCCGTCTGCGCTTGTATCACGCCATGTCGCAGTTGTTCGTGTTCGGTATGTTTCTCGGCCAGACCTCCAATAATCTGGGCATTGTCTGGCTATCGTTGGAAATTGCCACGCTGGCGACGGTGCTGCTGGTATCACTCTATCGCACGCCGGGCTCGATCGCAGCGGCCTGGAAATATCTGATTATCTGCGGCGTGGGCATTTCACTGGCGCTGTTCGGCACCGCTATGCTCTACTTTGCCTCATCCGATGTGCTCGGACACGGCGATGCGGCGCTGACCTGGACGCTGCTGTACGCCTCGGCGGATAAGCTGGATCCCACTGTCATGAGTCTGGCCTTTGTCTTCCTGATGGTCGGCTACGGCACCAAGGTGGGGCTGGCGCCCATGCATACATGGTTGCCCGACGCCCACGCCGAAGGCCCGACACCGGTTTCGGCGGTACTCTCCGGACTGCTGCTGAATCTGGCACTGTACTCGCTGGTACGCTGCAAAATGCTGGTTGACGTCTCCACCGGCACCCATTTCGCCGGCAATCTGATGATGGGATTCGGGCTGTTGTCGCTGCTCGTGGCCGGCTTTTCGCTGCACAAACAGCATGACATCAAGCGCATGTTTTCGTTTTCATCCATCGAGCATATGGCGCTGATGACGTTTACCTTCGGTATTGGCACGCCGGTGGCTAATTTTGCAGCCATGCTGCATATGACCACCCATTCATTGGTCAAATCCGCTATTTTTTTTACCGTCGGCCATGCTGCCCAAGCTATGGGTACGCAAGTCATGAGTAATATTCGCGGCTTGATCAACCATCAACCGGGCATTGGTTGGGGCTTACTGATTGGTACTTGCGCCATTGCAGGCTTCCCACCTTTTGGCGTGTTCACCAGTGAATTCCTGATTTTCTCGGCGGCATTACAATCGTATCCGTGGACAGTGATCGTGTTATTGCTGGGCTTGCTGATTGCTGTAGCTGGGTTATTTCGTTTTGTGCCGGACATGACGTATGGCGAGGTGCCTGAATACGCCAAGCAGGTGCATGCCAATATGTTGCCGGTGTATATCCATTTCGCGCTGGCGCTACTGCTTGGTATTTCCATTCCCGGATTTCTGGCCGGCTGGTATCATCAGGCGGCAGCATTGATTGCCGGAGGCGGCGTATGATTCACGAAGCCAATACCTGGTTTGCCGAGTGCTTGTCCGATCACGGTATTTTTACGCGCTATCTGGAAGATCATCATCCAGCCGCCATGTCGTGTCTGGAAGTGCGCCGTCTGGACTGGGCCAATGTGGCAGAAGAAGCGCGCCGAAAGAATATGCGTTTTGTGTCGCTGTGGGCGGCTGAGGCTGGCTCACATGATAAAAAGGCACTGTATGCCTATATGGCATTTGCCCATCTCGAACACAGGCATGTATTGCTGCGCACGGATCTAAACGAGAAAGATCCATCGCTTCCTGATATTAGCGGCCATTATATTTCGTCTGTGCGTATGGAACGTAGTTTGCAGGATATGTTCGGTATTCGCGTGGAAGGGCTGCCCGATACGCGCCAATGGCTAAAACATGAACACTGGCCAGAAGATGTGCATCCGATGCGTACAACCTTTCCCGTTGATACGCGCATGCCTCCGGTTGAAGATGCCTTGTCGGCAGGTGATTTGCCTGAAACCGGTTATGCTTTTATCAAGGCTGAAGGCGACGGCATCTATGAATATCCAGTTGGTCCGGTGCATGCCGGTATTATTGAGCCGGGGCATTTCCGCTTTCATGCAGTCGGTGAAAAAATTCTCAATATGGAAGAGCGGTTTGGCTATGTGCATAAGGGCATCGAGAAACGGTTTGAAGGATTAACGGCTGTAGAAGGCGCACGGCTGGCAAGCAGGATTTCCGGAGATTCCGCCGTGGCGCATGCATGGGCATTTGCTCAGACATGTGAATATGCAGCCTATCTGGATGTGCCGGAACGTGCCGTGATTTTGCGTGGCATCCTGTGTGAACGAGAACGCATAGCCAATCATATTGGTGATATTGGTGGCGTCTGTAATGATGGTGGCTTTGCATTTATGAATGTCCAAATGCAGCGCTTGCGTGAGGAAATGGCGCGCATGCATAAGGATCTATTCGGACACCGGCTGTTGATGGACACGATTATTCCCGGCGGAGTGACCTGCGATTTGAACGCAGACGAACAACAACGTCTGGCTCAACAAACAAGTGCCATCGCCCGCGAGGTAGAAGAGCTACGCACCATTTATGCCGATCACCCCGGCATACAGGAACGCGTCATTGGTTCAGGTTCGGTCAGTATTGAAGATGCGATATCGATTGGATTGCTGGGCTATGCCGGACGCGCTTCCGGAGTGTATGCCGATGAGCGTATTGAGGAAGCATATCCGCCTTATGATCGACTCGATGTTCGAGCCCCCAGGGGTGAATTGGGTGATGTGGCGACGCGCGTCTGGGTGCGTTTTGAGGAAGTGGCTGAATCGTCGCGTTTAGTTCTTGCGCTGTTGAAGGATTTGCCAGAGGGATCGCTACAGACAGAGTTTATTGCTCCGGAAGCGGGCACATCCGGATTTGATGCGATTGAAGGTTGGCGCGGGGAGATCGCAGCTTGGGTGCGTTTTGGTGAAAATGGCATTATTGATCGTTATGCGGTGCGTGACCCATCTGAAATCAACTGGTTAGGTTTGGAACTGGCTGTGCGCGAAGTACCGGTGCCCGATTTTCCGCTCAACAATAAATCTTTCAACTGCTCCTACTCGGGTAACGATTTATGATTAGATTGTTCACCAAAATCATAAAAACAGGTAACCGCACCGAAGCATTGGGCAAGGCCGACCATGCAACCGAACTGTTGGGCGAACAACTTAGCTCAGCCATCCGCAAAAAATTCCAGGGCTCGCTGGCCATACGCGAAGTGGATGCGGGCTCCTGCAACGGTTGCGAACTGGAGATCATTGCCGCCAACAACTGTTATTACGATCTCGAACGCTTCGGCGTCCATTTTGTGCCATCGCCCCGTTTTGCCGACATGCTGCTGGTGACGGGACCTGTGACGCGCAATATGGAAACAGCGCTGAAGATGACCTATGAGGCCACGCCCGGCCCTAAACTGGTTGTCGCCGCAGGTGATTGCGCCATCAATTGTGGCGTCTTCGGTAAGGATAATTACGCCATTGCCGGGTCGGTCGCCGATATCATTCCTGTCGATGCCATCATCCACGGCTGCCCGCCAACCCCGACCGACATCATCCGGGGCATCCTGCAAGCCATCGAAACATAGGATATTGCTTCTTCAATTCACATCCTTGGCTGAATAAACTACTCTCTGCCTCGTTGTCGGTGGAAAAAGGGGAGTACGCTTGGACATTATCCAAACCATTTTAAGAGATACACATTACCATTTATCTTTGTTTTCGGATAAAGAGATCAATGTCTTGCGCAGTAAAACCTTCACCAAGCAGGTGCGCGGCAAAGAGACGGCATTTGTGTCTTGTATTGTTCGCAACAAAGATATCCAACTTAAACCGGAAGAAATCGTACGCCAGCTTTATGCAACTCGGCTGATCGAATATTACGGCTATCCGAAAAAACGCATCGCCTTTGAACATAAGGTTACCTTTGGCCGTGAAAAAAAGAGCGCTGATATTGTCGTTTTCGATAAAGATCGGCCCGATACTCCCTATATCATTGTTGAAGTTAAAAAACCGAAATGGAAAGATGGAAAAGATCAACTAAAATCCTATTGTAATGCAACGGGTGCGCCAATCGCAGTTTGGAGCAATGGCGAAAAAATATCGCATTACCATCGTAAAGATCCAAACTACTTTGAAAATTGGCGGCCTGAGCAGGTCAAAGAAACGCTCATTCCAATTTTGTCAGAAGCAAAACAAGCTGAAATTCAGCAAAAGGTTACTGAATCCTTCAAGTTGCGCGAACAGTCAAAACACCTGTTGGAATG
>JALUWF010000348.1 GCA_027019785.1 Mariprofundus sp.
TTGATTGTTCTTAATCAGTTCCATAGAATACTTATGTTGCCAGTCTTTCCGGATGCGTTTGATCCTGCAATGTAACTTACCGACTCTCAACTTAGCATCCAACCAGTTCTGAGATGGTTCGATCTCCTTCTTTCGATTCGGGCCTCGCATCTTAGACATTTCTTTCTGGATTCTAGCTATCTTCTTCTTAAGAGTGAAAATCTTATGAGGAATGTCGACCTTTACTCCGTTACTATCCGTAACAGTAGTTTTAACTCCAACATCCAGTCCAACCACGGCTTTAGTAGCATCAACTATATGATTCTTGACTTGGTTTTCGTCAACAGCACATAGTACACTTGCGTACCAAAAACTATCGCTATCCTGGAAGATGGTTATATATACGATTCTATATGAATCGAATCTTGCTAATCTTTTGACTGGGTTCGCTACTTCCACGAATCCAATCTTAGGAATCCTAAGAGTTGTTCCTTCAACCCGGATACCCCTGGATTTCTGGGTAGCTTGTACAATCCTAAATGATTTCCTCGCTCTATGTTTCGCTTTAAACTCCGGAAAGCCCATCTTTCGACCCTTACGCTGACCGGTCTTGGATTTAAAGAAGTTCTCAAATGCTCGATCGAGATCGTTGATGGATTGCTGTAAAGCCGAGGCATGTACATCGTACATAAACTCATGCTGCATCTTATATTTAGGAAGAATGTTTATGAGCTCATACTTACTTAACCACCCACCACACTCTTGGTACTTTTTAATCTTCCCAGCCAATGCATCGTTATATACTTTCCTAACACACCCTGCATGTTGCTTAAAATGCTCCTCTTGTTCCTCAGTCGGCATAAGTCGAACTGGGAATGCTTTGCGTAACTTTCCTGGCATGGGTTATGCCTCCTTATAGTTTATTTAAACGTCGTAACGTTGCTGGTCCCCGCCCTGAAGGACGGGGTTAGAAAATAGTTGGATCTTGCGGAACATTCAATTCGTAAGATATAATTTTAATAATTTTACTTTGCATTTTAATTCCTTTATTTAGTTGACATAATTTACATTCGGTTCGCGATCTCGAATGGCTTTCATGTAAAATTTTTTGACGTCCATACTAGGCTCGTATTTTAATAA
>JALUWF010000349.1 GCA_027019785.1 Mariprofundus sp.
AAATGACGGGGTCAGGCATGAGTTATTGAGTTAATGTCGGGGCAGACATGTGAACCAGGAGGGGCAGGTATATACTATATAGTTTTCTTTGGGCGTAAAAGATGGACAAAGTGAGATGACGGATGGAAGATGAATACTACTACGGAGTGAGGCTACAAGTGACGTTGAGCATCCATTCGGTCATGTAAGATGCGAATGATGGAAATGCCGAAATCCGTGATCCGAAAATAAATCATATGGCGCACAACACTAAGGCGGCGATAGCCTTTACGGATGTGGTCACAACCAGCCGCTGTTTGCGGTGTCTGCGCCAGTTCAGTGAATGCATTCGTCAAAATAGTTATGTAGAGATCGGCCTGCTCTGAGTTCCATTGCTGCCGAGTGTAGAGCCAGATATTCTCAAGGTCGCGTTCTGCGGCTGGAGAAAGCCGATATTCAGCCATATGTGGCATGCATTCGCTGCTTGAATGCTGAAGAATTAAACGCACTTGGTTCGCCACTTTCTTCACCCGCCACCAAGGCTGTATGTATCGACTCTATCTCGACGCTGCGTTCTTGTTCACGCCGGATGAGGTCGCGGATAAATTCGCTGTCGTTGGTGTAATGCCCTGCATTGATTTGCGATTTTATCCAAGTGTTTTGCTGGTCGGTTAGCGTAATAGTCTTGCGAACGGTAGTCATAAGTCACCTCAAAAGCGTAAAAACGCGTAAATATTCACACTATCTGCCCAATATAGCGCCAGGCAGCACGCCCGCCAATCCTTTTGTTGAACGAAGCAGCTACGCGGCGAGAAATATGGGGACAGTACCGGGGTCAAGAAACAAAGGGGTCAAGTCCGCTTTTGACTTTTTAGGTGTGCCCGGCATGCCATGTTGTGAGGCGGTGCAAGTCCGCCACGCGCCCTGCAGGGGGAAGCGTAACTTGAAGCCAACTGCGTCGTCGCGAGGCGGGGTGGGAAGGAAGGTGTAGAGGAGGATTTAAGGGGACGATACCCTTTTTCTTCTTTCTCCAATCTAGGTCGCCCCTGAGGCCGCCGTTCTAAAATGCGTCCAATATCATTGCCCAACCGCGCCACAAAGCTTTCCGTTCCGCAGGGCAGACCCTTTTCAACATGTT
>JALUWF010000350.1 GCA_027019785.1 Mariprofundus sp.
GTGTCAGTCAGATCCATCCGACTCGGCATTGGTGTTTGCTTTTTTACCCAACAAGCTGCTGGAAACGAAAAGTAAGGCACCGAGGACAATTGCAATATCAGCCAGGTTGAAGGCCGGCCAATGCCAGTCTCGCCAATAGAAATCAAAGGAATCCACAACATAGCCGCGAAAGACCCGGTCAATCAGGTTGCCCATGGCGCCACCGAGGATAAGACTGTAAGCGATGGCTTCTCCTTTATGACGATTTTCAAGGATCAGCTTGATCAGAAAAATCGAGACCACTACCGCGATTCCGATAAATAAGTAGCGCTGCCAGCCTCCACCATTCGCAAAAAGACTGAATGCGGCACCGGTGTTCCATAGGTGCACCCAGTTAAAGAACGGGGTCACCGAAACATACTCGCCATAGGCCATTGATTGCTGCACCAGCCACTTTACAGCCTGATCAGACGCTGCCAGCAGGCCCGATATGGACAATAGGGCATACGGCGAGAGCTTTTTGCCAATAATGAGCATTATTTAACCCTTCAACGCCAAAATGCGTCTGGCACCGTTAAGTACAATGCCCCCCGCGATGGTGCCGATAATCAGATCCGGATAATTGGAACCGGACCACGCGACCAGGGCGCCGGCGGTGATGACCCCCAGGTTGATCACCACGTCGTTGGCCGAGAATATCCAGCTTGCCTTCATGTGCGCCCCGCCTTCCCGATGTTTGGATATGAGCAGCAGACAACTGGTATTGGCAATCAATGCGACGAATGCGATAGCCATCATCACCAGCGATTCAGGCTCACTACCGAATACAAAGCGTCTCACCACCTCTACGAGCACGCCCACAGCCAAGATCAGTTGCAGTACACCAGCAAGATGCGCGGCACGTACCTGCATTTTCACGCTATGTCCAACCGCATAAAGGGCAAGCCCGTACACCGCCGCATCGGCAAAATTGTCCAGGGATTCTCCAATCAGGCCGGTGGACTGGGCGATCAGACCGGCAGTCATTTCCACCACGAACAGAAGTGCATTGATGCCGAGCAACCAGCGCAGGGTCCCGGATTCTTGCTTAGCAGAAGCTGCCGAAAACTCGGCGGCCTTGATGGTCTCCGGATTTGCA
>JALUWF010000351.1 GCA_027019785.1 Mariprofundus sp.
GCAGTTCACGGCGATCCACGACCGCGTCGATGAGGCCGTGTTCGAGCAGGAACTCGGAGCGCTGGAAGCCGTCCGGCAAGGTTTCGCCGACCGTTTCCTGGATGACGCGCGGCCCGGCGAAGCCGATCAGGGCTTTGGGTTCGGCAATAATCACATCACCCAGCCAGGCTACCGAAGCCGATACGCCGCCCATGGTCGGATCGGTCAACAGGCAGATAAAGGGCAGGCGGGCATCATTGAGCCTGTTGACCGCAGCCGATGTTTTGGCCATTTGCATTAACGATAACACGCCCTCCTGCATGCGCGCGCCGCCGGATGCAGCGACCAGCAGATAAGGGCAATTTCTTTCCATGGCATGCTCCATACCGCGCACGATCTTTTCGCCCGCAACGGAACCCATACTGCCGCCCATGTAGCTGAATTCAAAAATGGAGGCGGACAGGGTGTGGCCATGAATATCACCGAGATAATTACGGATGGCATCTTCGGGGCCGGTTTTTTTGGCGGCGTCGCGGGTGCGATCTTTGTATTTTTTCTTGTCCCTGAAATTCAGCGGGTCTTCCGAACGAAGCTCCCTGTCTTTTTCTTCAAAGCTCTCCGCATCAAACAGCAGTTCGGCACGTTGCAGGGCCGACATGCGCAAATGATGATCGCATTTTGAACAGACCATGCCATTGCGTTCGAGCTCCTTGTTGTACAAGGCGTCGGAGCAATTGGGGCATTTCACCCACAAGCCTTCCGGCGAACCGGCATCGCTGGATTTCAGGATATTCTTCGGCGCTTCAATCAGACGTGTAAACCAGCTCATAAATTAGCAGACCTCTTTCTCTAATCAATCACTTGCGATGCAATGCGTTAATTTTCGCACCCATTCATGGGTGCTCTGATGACTTTTTTCGAAGTCATTAAATCAGTAATTCATCCACCTGCGTCAGCATGCGCAGATGCGGTACATCCAGCGCCTCGACTTCGGCAGCCATAATGTTCAGCGATTCTGGCTTCATATGGTACAGATAAACCGGCATACTACCAAGTTGTTCCAGTTTTTTCAGATCCTTCATCATGCCATTCGGCGTCAGGTGGCCGCTGATATCGGCCAGATGCTGATAGGCATTAGGAAATGAACAGTCCATGATGATCGCTTTCAGATTGGGCTGGGCATTGGCGATTTGCCAGATGCGATCAGTATTGCCTGTATCGGCAGTATAAATCACCTGCTTGCCACCCCTGTCGAGCAAAAATCCCGTGCAGGGAACCGGATGATTGACACGAATCGCCGTGATGCGCACGCCGTCAATGTCGAAAGGGCTTTCCGGCTCAATATCGGTGAGCCGCAGAATGGCATCCTCCCGATTTGGAATTTGGGTAAAATCCGGCCAGATCAGATCATTGAAAAAATGCTGTTTCAGCACCCGGTTATTTTCTGCCAGGCTATGAACCGTGATGGTTCTGTTATCGCTACTGCCGGCGCTGTCACCCAGGCGTTTGAGGGAACGGTTGTCGGCCAGAAAAGCGATATCCTTGATATGATCGAGATGGGTATGCGACAGGCAGATATGGCGGATGCCGTGCTGCTCCTCCAGCGACAGCGCATGGGTCGGCGCGCCGGCATCGAGCAGAATCGAATCATTGACCAGCAGCGAGGTCAGCCGGAAGCCCAGCAGTTGGCCACCGTAACAGCCGAGTACCTTGATTCTCAACTGGCAGTACCTGCGGTGGCAGTCTGGACAGCCCGGCGCATGTGGTTGGCAGACGCTGTGATGGCAGCCAGAGTTTCATCACTACTGCCGCTGTCGGCAATGCGGGCAACAAAATGGCTGCCGACCACCACGCCATCGGCAAACCGCGCCACCTGCGCTGCCTGTGCGGGCGTCTTCACGCCGAAGCCGACACATACAGGCATCTGATTGCCTGCTGCTGCGCTGATCGCCTGAATGTGCGCCACCTTTTGCTGAATCAGACGGACATCGCCCATGTCGGCACCGGTAATGCCGGTGAGCGACACATAATAGATAAAACCGCTGCCGCTATCGCAGGCCAGCCGAATCCGTTCATCGGTGGATGTCGGCGATAGCAACAGAATACGATCCAGCTCGTGTACCTTGAACGCTGCATCGCAGATATGCCCCTCTTCGGGTGGAATATCGACAATCAGGACGGCATCGGCGCCGGCAGCGCTGGCTTTTTCCGCAAAGATATCGAAGCCCATGGCATACGGCACATTGGCATAGCCCATCAGCACAATGCCGAGATCGGGATATGCATCGCGCACGGTTCGGGTCAGAGCAAATACGTCATTGATATGCGTGCCGGCCGCCAGCGCCCGTTCGCTGGCTGCCTGAATCACCGGGCCATCTGCCATCGGATCGGAAAATGGCATGCCAATTTCCAGAATGTCGGACTTGTCGGCCAGCGCCAGCAGCAATGCGCGGCTGGTCGCCACATCGGGATCGCCGGCAGTCAGATAGCCGACAAGCGCAGCGCGACTGTCGGCTTTGCAGCGTGCAAACAGATCAGTAAGTCGCCTGCTCATGATGCATCCTCCAGCCAGCCCAGGTGTCTGAAGACTGTATCCATATCCTTATCGCCGCGACCGGAGAGGTTAATAATCACGATCTGATCCTGTCGCATGGATTGGGCAATACGAGCGCCAGCTGCCAGCGCATGGCTGGATTCCAGCGCCGGGATAATGCCTTCGCTGCGGGTCAGCAGTTGCAGCGCCGCCATCGCCTCTTCGTCGGTCGCTGCATCCAGTTGCAGACGCCCCTCTTCCAGCATAAATGCCAGTTCCGGGCCGACGCCGGGATAATCCAGTCCGGCGGAAATGCTGTGCGTGCGCTGCACCTGACCTTCGTCATCTTCCAGCAGATAGGTGAGATTGCCATGCAGGATGCCTGCTTTTCCGGCCGCCAGCGAAGCAGCGTGTTTGCCAGTTTTTAGCCCGTAGCCGGCAGCTTCCACGGCCACCAGTTTCACCGCTGCATCATCGCGGAACGGATGCAACAGTCCCATGGCATTGGAGCCGCCGCCGACACAGGCCACCGCCACATCGGGGAGCCGACCGGCCTGTTTGAGAATCTGCGCCCGCGCTTCCTGACCAATGACAGTATGAAACTGACGCACCAGCAGCGGGTAGGGGTGTGGGCCTGCGGCGGTGCCAAAAATATAAAAGGTGTCTTCGCAGGTTGCCACCCAGTTGCGTAGCGCCTCATTGACCGCATCTTTCAATGTTGCCGTGCCGGAATCGACAGGAATGACTTTGGCGCCGAGCAATCGCATTCTCAACACATTGGGCATCTGCCGGGCCATATCTTCACGACCCATATAAATATCGCATTTCATGCCAAACATGGCGGCGACTGTAGCCGTAGCGACACCATGCTGGCCTGCCCCGGTTTCAGCAATGACACGTTTTTTTTCCATGCGTCGGGCCAGCAGCCCCTGACCGATGGTGTTATTGATTTTATGGGCGCCGGTGTGGGTCAAATCTTCGCGTTTAAGATAAATTTGTGCGCCGCCGTTTTGATTGGACAAGCGTTCAGCATGATACAGCGGCGTGGCACGTCCGACATAATGCTCCAGCAAGTCCAGACGTTCGGCATGAAATGCATCATCAGCCCACGCTTCAAAAAAGGCGGCTTCGATCTCCTTGAGCGGCTGCATGAGCGTTTCGGCTGCAAAACGACCGCCGAAGCGACCAAAATGGCCGCCGGCATCGGGCGCATGGGTTATTTCCAGATCGTACATGGAAGCAAAATCACTTCCCGGGCGTGATGAACTCACAGAGGGCTCCTTGTTCAGCAAAGATTCACGGCGTTGACAAAGGCACGCATTTTTTCGGCATCCTTGATGCCCGGCGACTGCTCCACGCCGGAGGAGACATCCAGCGCAAACCACTGGCGCAGCGCCACCGCCCTGGCCACACTGTCGACCGTAAGACCGCCAGCCAGCGACAGCGGATAATCATGCCTGAAATTTTTGAGCAGCGACCAGTCGAATGCCTTGCCGGCGCCGCCATAAATACCGCCCGGTGGCTTGGCGTCGAGCAGGATCGGACAGTTAAATGATGCAGCGTATTTCAGATCGTCCGCACAGGAGACATGAATCGCTTTTAGCACCCGTCGCCGCTGCGCTTCACAGAATTCGGGTGTTTCATCGCCATGCAACTGCACCACGCCGAGCGGCACGGTCTGCAGCACCTGTGCGATAAAATCCTGCGATGGATTGACGAACAGGCCGACAGCGGAAACGAACGGCGGCAGTTGGCGAATAATCGCGGCAGCCTTGGTCGGCTCGATATAACGCGGCGATTTGTCATAAAAGACAAAACCGACCGCATCCACGCCCAGCCCGGATGCAGTCAAAGCATCCTCCAGCCGTGTGATCCCACAGACCTTGATACGCGTTCGCGCGCCATATTGTTGTGCTGTCATGGCTGAACTCTAGCTTGCCCGCCCCTTTACATACAACTATTGCACCTTGCGAAAAATATTACAGAGAAAGTCAAAGGCAGGAACCACCGATGAACGCGGATAAACGCAGATAAAAAAATTAAAGACAAACTGCCATCTGGTCTCTGTTTTTTTGTTGCATCAATGCGCGATAGCTCAAAAAAAGTAGGCAAGGTTGGTGAAAAGATTTTGACTCATTTTTTGGGCCACAGCATACGCATAATTACATATCACCATGCATATCAGCCGCAGTCGCAGACCGACCAGCGCAGGAATTCTCGGCTTTCAATGCGTTCGGGCCGGGTAAAGAAATCGTCGCTATCGCCCGATTCAATCAGGCGACCATCACACATGAAAATAATCTGACCGCCTAATCGTTTGGCCTGCTCGATATCGTGAGTGACGCACAGCACAGGCATCTGCTCTGCCATCTGGCGCAGGGATGTTTCGATACACTGCTTGGAGCGGGGGTCCAGTGATGCGGTGGGTTCATCGAGCAACAGCATGGCCGGCTCTAATGCCAGTGCGCGGGCAATACATAAGCGTTGCTGCTGGCCGACAGACAGAGTGGATGCAGCTTCGCTCAGGCGACCTTTGACTTCATCCCACAGGGCGGCTTGCCGTAATACCTGTTCGATGCGCTCACCCGAAACCTGCTTGCGGGCTTTTTTACCCAGTCCGAAAACTACATTCTGAGCAATTGAGCATGGAAACAATGCCGGCTTCTGGGCAATCAGACCAACCGTGCGACGTAAGGCATCTTCGCCTCCCGTCCATGCGCGCACATCCTGACCCATGATGCGCAAATCGCCCTGCCATGATTGATGCAATAAATTAAGGCAGCGTAGCAGCGTGCTTTTGCCCGCGCCGGACGGGCCGATCAGGATGCTGATACCACGATCCGGCAGAGAAAATGAGATATCGCGCAGAATGGGTGCATCGCCGAGTTCAAGACTCAAACCCGATACTTTCAGTCCAGGCTCTCTCTCTGGCTTGATTGCCGGTTGCGGCACCGTTGATCTCATATCCGGCGGGCTAGCTGCTTTTTTCTGTGTGTTCATCAGTGCATCCTTACCTTTCTCAAAGCTGAGGCGCTAAAACTGAGCGCAGTCACCAGAGCAACCAGTATCACAGCCGATGCCCAGGCAATATCGACAGACTGGGCATTGGCGCCTTCCTGCGCCAGATAAAAAATATGCGTTTGCAAACTGGTGACCGGTGAAAACAGCGAATCAGGCCATGCCACGCCGGAAAATACGGTGGCCGTAAACAGAATGGGGGCGGTTTCCGACAAGGCGCGCGCCATACCCAGCAGTAATCCGGTTATCAGCGCCGGCCATGCAGCGGGCAGCCAGACGCGCCGGATCAGTTGACCGTGACTTAAACCCAGTGCGCGGGCGGCTTCGGTTTTTTCGCTCGGAATACGCGCAATGGCATTGACGCTGTTTAGTAGCAACATGGGCAGGATAATCACCGCCAGAATTACCATGCCGGTGAGCAGGCTAATCCCCCAGTGCAGCAGATGCACCAGCACAATCAGGCCGCAGAGTCCATACACTATCGGAGGAATACCGACCAGCAGATGCATCATGCCCAGCAAACCCTGTCGTTGTCGCGCACTGGCCGTCAGTGCATAAAACAGCGTGCCGCCCAGCGCTACCGGCGCAGCCAGCAGGCACGCGCCCAGCATCAACAGCAGGGAACCGGCAATTTGCGGCCACAGTGTCGTGACGCTACCGAATGCATCCGCCGCCTCGCTACTGCCAAAGAGCATGGCCCAATCCAGCGCCGGAACACCTTTGAACAGGATGTATAACAGGCAAGCAGCGGGCAGCAGCAGCGCCGGCAGCGCCAGTATAATGACGAATGTTTTGGCGCGGCGTTCGTTCAAGTTTTTTCTCCCAATCTCATTCAAATGCTCTCTCAATGTTCCAAATTCAGCATACCCGGAACCAAACTGCAAAGTCTAAAAACCCCAGCCACGAATGAACACGAATGAACACTGATTTTAAAACCTTCAAATCGCCTTCTACATTTTGTACAAAGTATTTTTCGTAAGAGACTAATCTGTTTTGCCTCCTCTGCGTGCTTTGCGGCTCTGCGAGATCAATGCTTTTCAACCTTGCCTCTCGCCAAGACGCCAAGAGCGCCAGGAAAACCCGACCCGGCATAGCCGGAACAAACAGGAAAACCTTGAACCACAGAGTACACAGAGAGCACAGAGGAGGTCAAAATCTTTATGTTTTGGTTTTCTCTGCTTTTCCTCTGTGTTCTCTGTGTACTCTGTGGTGAGAATCTTTTGATTTTATGATTTTTATTTCTTGTACATTTTGCATTAGGTTTCACGGATATTATCTTCTGTGCGCAGGTGGGCCAGCAGGCTGATGGTGATGGTCACAGATGCCAGCAGCAGGCCGCAGGCCATCAGGGCTGAAAAATGCATCGAACCGAAGGCTGACTCGCCGATTTCCCGGCCAATGCGCGAGGTCAGCGTCTGCGCCGGTGACAGCAGATTATAAAACGGTTCGGGAATGTGATCCATGGAGCCGACCACCAGCATCACCGCCATGGTTTCGCCCAGCGCGCGTCCCAGTGCCAGCAAAATACCGGAACGGATGCCCGGCCATGCCTGTGGCAATAACACGCGCCACAGGCGTTCGCTCCACCCCATGCCGAGGCTGGCGGCAGCATCGCGTTGTCCGGCACTGACTTCGGACAATGCATCCTGCGCCATCACCATAATCGTCGGCAGCACCATCACCGATAATAACAGACCGGCGGCCAGCAGATTGTGGCCGGTCAGCAGGTGTAGACTCGATTGCAAAAAGGGTAATAGAATCCACAAGCCCAGCAATCCGTACACCACCGATGGGATACCGGCCAGCAGTTCCATGCCGCTACGACTTAAGCTGCGCCACGGCCTGGAAAGGATTTCGGTGCTCATCACGGCCGCAGCTATACCTGTCGGGATAGCGATGGCCAGTGCAATCAGCGCCGCCCAGAAGCTGCCGATGATGGCGGCAGCCAGGCCGAATAGCGATTCATAGGGATACCAGTCGCCGGAGAAAAACGAGCCCAAACCATACTGCTGCCAGTACGGCCACGATTGCTGCACCAGAAAACCCAGCAGCAGAATCACGACGACCAGGCTGATCCATGCCGAGGCTCGCATCCACAGGTTCAACATCTCAAACTCGACAGAAGTTCGTCAATCCCGCGTAGGCGGGAATCCATGTTTGTTGTTTTTTGCAGGGCAGATTTCCAACGGCGCGGGCATGACAAAAAACAAACATGCTATGATCAGCGTACGGACAGATAACCGGATTTTCTGACAATGGCTTGCCCCTGTTTCGAGAGCAGGAAATCGGCGAAGTCGCGCGCCTCGGCAGATGCGTTTTTGGGTAACAATACATGCAGGCTGCGACTGATCGGATAACTGCCGTCGCGCACATGCTCAATATCCGGTAGCACCGCCTTGTCTCCCTCGCCGACGGCAAGGCCGCGCACGGCGTCATTTAGCCATGCATTGGATAACATGCCGATGGCCTGATCGCTGTGCGCCACCAGCGCCTGTTCCTCGTTATTGGAGCCGGAAATCACCGAAGCGCCGGCTGCGCGAGCATGCGCATCGCCGAGAACCGCTTCTGCGAACACATGACGTGTGCCACGGCTGGCCTCCTTGTCGATCACAAAAATCTGCGCATCGGGGCCGCCAAGCGTTCTCCAGTTTTTAATCTTTCCACGATAGATATCGGCGATCTGTTTAAGCGAGAGTTGATGCACGCCGCCGACATACACGGCTTTGGAGACGACCACGGCCACCGCATCTTTGGCGATGGTCAGCACATCCACCTTGCCTCCCAGTCTGGCGGCTTCCCCGGCATCAATGTCGCGCGAAGCCATGCCGATGTCGGCTGTATGCTGAATCATCGAAGCGATGCCGACGCCCGAGCCGCCGCCGGATACAGTGATGGTGACATTCGGATGCAGCCGGTGATACACATTCGCTGCTGTCGAAACCACCGGCAATACGGTGGTGGAGCCTGCTGCATGCAGGGTGATGGCGGATGCCATTTGAGCCTGAGCGCCAAACAGTATGATGGCCAAAATAAAATATGCGATGCCTTTCATTCTGTGTCCTCTGTGGTAAATAGTTTTTTTACGGTTTCACTAAAAAGTGTTTAACGTGGACGATACTCAGCGGTGGTCTGCATTGCACGACATTACTTACATCTGCACCAGCTGCCAGACGCCTTTCAGTAATGGATGAGGCTGATCAAACGACAGGTTCCCGGCACGGGCCATCAACGCTTGCATGCGCGTTGGCATATCCTCTTTCCACATGGACTTGCCGGCTCTGCTTGCAGTAGGTTCACCGGCTGGAAAGGTGACTCCTCTGGACAAAAGAGAGAGAAAATTGGGAGTTAATCAGCGCAGTATAACGGATAGATAGAAGCGCTGCGTGAAACCATAAGAGGACGAATACGATGCCTTACATGATGCAACAAATTACCGAGGAACTGGCTAGCGGCCATCTGGGTCTGAAAAATCTGGAGTCTATTTTCTGGAATCTGCCCTCGCCGAGCCTGTACGAGCACGCCATCCATAATCGCGAAGGGCACCTGGCCCACCGTGGCGCACTGGTGGTGCGCACCGGCCACTTCACCGGGCGAGCTGTAAAAGACAAGTTTATCGTCGATGAACCATCCAGTCATGACAAGGTGTGGTGGGGCGAATTCAACCGCGCCATGCCTGAAAACCGTTTTGATGATTTGTTGATGCGGGTGCGCCACTATATGGAAGGCAAGCAGGTGTATGTCGAGGATTGCCTGGTCGGTGCCGATAGCCAATACGAAAAACCGGTGCGCGTGATCACGCAGGATGCCTGGCATGCGCTGTTTGCACGCACCATGTTTGTTCGCCCGGTTGATCTCGGTCGGGAGCTGGCGGTCGGAGAGCCGGACTTTACCGTGATTCATGTGCCGCATTTCCACGCTATGCCGAGCATGGACGGCACCCACTCCGAAGCCTTCGTGATTCTGCATATGGGCCGCCGCCTGGCGCTAATCGGCGGCACGGCCTATGCCGGAGAGATCAAGAAATCCATCTTCACGATCATGAATTATCTGCTGCCGGAGGAGGATGTGTTGCCGATGCACGCCTCGGCCAACATGGGCGAGGATCCGGACGATGTGGCGATTTTCTTTGGCCTCTCAGGTACCGGTAAAACAACCCTGTCATCCGATCCCGAACGCAAACTGATTGGCGATGATGAACATGGCTGGAGCGATTCGGCTGTATTCAATTTTGAAGGCGGCTGTTACGCTAAAGTAGAACATCTGTCGGAAGAAAAGGAGCCTATGATTTACGAGGCGACCAAACGTTTCGGGTCGATTCTGGAGAATGTTGGTCTGGATACTGCCACGCGGCGGGTTGATTTCGATGATATTACCTTGACGCCGAATACCCGTGCCGCCTATCCGATTCAGGCCATTGAGAATGCGATTTACCCCGGTGTCGGCGGCCCGCCCCGGAATATAATTATGCTTACCGCCGATGCTTTCGGCGTCTTGCCGGCAATTTCGAAACTGACACCGGAACAGGCGATGTACTATTTCCTGATCGGATATACCGCCAAAATTCCCGGCACAGAAGCCGGCATCACCGAGCCGCAAGCGACATTCAGCCCCTGTTTCGGCGCACCGTTCATGGCGCGCCACCCCTGCGTATATGCCAAGATGCTGGGGGAAAAGATCAGAAAGTGGAATGTCAGCTGCTGGCTGCTCAATACAGGCTGGAACGGCGGTGGTTATGGCGTGGGTGAGCGCATGGATATTGATCTGACGCGGACGCTGCTCTCTGCCGCCCTGAGCGGCAAACTGAACCATGCCACCTACCAGACCCATCCGATTTTCGGTTTGAAAATGCCGGAAACGCTGGATCCGATTGCTACCTGGAGTGATCATGATGCCTACCTGAAGTCTGCCACGTTACTGGCCAGTCGCTTTAAGGAGGCCTTCGCCCAGTTTGAGGATGAGGCGTCCCCCGCCCTGCTTCAGGCCGGGCCGCGCTAGAAGCCTGCCGTTATGCATCATATTGTAGCCCCGACTGATACGGCCGATGCGCTGCTGCTACAGCGGCGCGGTTGCGAACTCGGTTATATAGTGCAGACCGTAGAGCAGGGGCGGCGAGCAGATATGCCGGACGCCGCTACGGTTGCCTCATGCTGGCAAGCGGGTGCGGCGATCATGCTGCCCGGGCTGCTCGACTTGCAGCCATGGCAAGCTGAAGTTGAACAATCCCATCGTCTGATGGAGACCACGCTGGAAACGGCGGAAGTCTCGCCCTTACTGGAGCAGCAGCCATACAGCGACCGCTTGTCCACGCACTTTCCACTGGTGGCGTCCTCTTTTGAAGAGCATGACGAGCAGGCCATTGAAAAGGTCTATTTTGATGCGGAAGTGAATGCCAAGGGGGAAACCGCTTGTGTAGCGGAAGAACTTTGGTGCAAGGCGTCATGGCTCTCCTTTATCGAGGCGGATGCATCGTTGCGCTACCGTTTTTCCTTCGGCATGGAGTGCATGGAAGATGTAGCTGCCGATCCCGCCCGCCAGAAGTGGGCTGGTCGCTTATGCGATGCCATCTTCCCCGAATCGGCTGTGATCACTGAAAACAGGGTGATCATTGATCTGCTGAAACCGGTGCTGGGTGGTATGCCCGCATTTGTCGAGAGGATTGTCTATTTCAATGCGCCCAATGGCGGAGCCCAGATGCATCACGATGTCGAACGCGGTCACGACGGCGTGGTCTACGGCCAAATTAGCGGCAGTACATTCTGGCTGGCACTGGGTAAGCAGATACTGATGGATGAGCTGATCAGGTTTGTCGGTGATAAGCATAACTGCCATGAGATAGAACGATTATTGCCCGACACCGATGCACGCAAACAATTGCATGCCCTGATGACAGATCGATGCGCCCTGTCTGCCTATATGGATGAATTCGATCATGAACTGGTCGAGGCGATCATGGATCGCTCGGCCAGCTTTACCGGCCAATTGGTCAAACACGGTTACGGTTTCTTGTTAACGCCCGGCGATGTGCTGCTGATGCCACAGCGCGATCTGGAACGCTGCGTGTGGCATTCGGTGATTGCGCTCGATGATGAACCGGGCGAAGCGTTGTCGTTCGCAGTACGCAAACATAACGCTCAGAAGGCTAACATTGAGGAGAGTCAGATTGAAAAACCTTGAACCGCGAATAAACGCTAATGAACGCGAATTAACAACCTTAAAGCCAAATCAGGAGTGTATGCGGTGTGTGAGATATGGATGTGAAGTACATGACGGGAAAAATAACTGCCATTTTATTAGCATTCCTCAATCATCCTGACATTTTTTATTTTTATTCGCGTCTATCCGCGTCCATTCGCGGTTCACCTGTTGGAGTGCTGAATAATTACAACATAATAATAAAAATGTCAGCATGCTTGCTGACCGGATTACTAGTTTTTGCCGCGCTCTGTCAACCGGCGTGGAGCAAGGAGATGCCAATGGCCGAGCACAGCGCACCGCAATATAAATACACCAATGCCCTGATTCATGAATCCAGTCCCTATCTGCAACAGCATGCCCATAATCCGGTCAACTGGCGTCCATGGGGTGAGGAAGCCTTCTCGCTGGCTCGATTAGAGGACAAACCGATATTCCTCTCCATCGGCTATTCCACTTGCCACTGGTGTCATGTGATGGAGCATGAATCCTTTGAAGATCCGGCTGTGGCCGAAGTGTTAAATCGCTATTTCATCACCATCAAGGTGGATCGGGAAGAGCGTCCGGATATTGATGCGGTCTATATGCATGCCGCCCAGATGATCAACGGCTCCGGCGGCTGGCCGCTGAACCTGTTCTTAACGCCGGATAAAAAACCGTTCTACGCCGCTACCTATCTGCCCAAACATAGCCGCTTTGGCCGTCCGGGCCTGATTGAACTGGCGGAGCGCATTGGTGACATGTGGCAGCAGGATCGGAGCCGTATTGAGGCATCGGCCGAATCGATTGGAACCGCTGTCGCCAACAGTATTGACATGGCCGCACCGGGCAAGATCGATATCGGCCTGATTGACAAAGCGTACCAGCAAACAGCCAAAACATTCGATATCAGCCACGGCGGTTTTGGTGATGCACCGAAATTCCCGACCGCGCAACGGCTGCTGTTTCTGTTGCGCTACGGCGTGCTTAAAAACAAGCCTGAAGCAATCAAGATGGTCGCGAATACACTGATTGCCATGCAGCGCGGCGGCATCCATGATCAGATGGGTGGTGGTTTTCACCGTTATTCCACCGATACCAACTGGCTGCTGCCTCACTTTGAAAAAATGCTCTACGATCAGGCTATGCTGATGATGGCTTATACCGAAGGCTGGCAGGCTACCGGCAACGCCAGTTTTGCTTCCACAGCACGGGATATCGCTGAATATCTGCTGCGTGACATGCGTGATAGCGGCGGCGCGTTCTATTCTGCCGAGGATGCCGACTCGGAAGGTGTGGAAGGTAAATTTTATGTCTGGAGCGCGGCAGAAATTCAAGCCGATCTCAGCAAACATGGTATTAATTCCAAACATATACAGGATTTTATGCAGGCCTATGGTGTGGAAGAAGACGGTAATTTTGTTGATGAAGCCACGCATCAAAAAACCGGTGCCAATATCCTGCATCGTTCCGGCCCGATTGATCTCGCCAGCTTTGCAGCCGACAGGAAAATATTACTGAACATCCGCGACAAGCGCATTCGTCCCTTCCGTGACGATAAAATATTAACCGATTGGAATGGCTTGACGATTGCCGCACTAGCTCAGGCCGGGCGTCTGCTGGGCGAGCCGCGCTATGTGGAAGCAGCAAGCGAGGCTGCCGGTTTTATACTTGGCCACTTGCGTAATAACAGCGGTGAACTGTTGCACCGCTGGCGCGCTGGTAACGCGGCAATCGCCGGGCAACTGGAAGATTATACGTCTATGGTGTGGGGACTGACCGAGCTCTACGAGGCCAGTTTTGAACCACGCTGGCTGGCTGAGGCACTAAAGCTGAATAAAATCATGTTGAGCCATTTCAAGGGCAAAGATGGTGGCTTTTATCTGGCCGCAAACAGTGATGAACTGATTGCCCGGCCGATGGAAATATTCGATGGTGCCTTGCCTTCGGGCAATGCAGTAGCTATGAACAATCTGCTACGCTTATCCCGACTGACCGGCGATGCCGAACTGGCGGCGGAAGCGGCAGCCGTCGTGGATCATTTTGCCGGCATTGCCGAACGCGCCCCATCCGGTGTTCTGCATCTGTTATCTGCTGTACTGATGGCCGATAGCAAGAGCAAAGAGATTGTGCTGGTCGGCGACAAACATTCGGATGCGGCGAACAAGATGCTGGCTGTTATTCGTCAGCATTACCGGCCCAATACGGTTGTCTTATGGCATGACAAGCAGATTGAACAACTCGCGCCGTTCACCAGAGGCCAGAAAACCCGGCATGGAACAGTCACCGCTTATGTCTGTGAAAACTTCCAGTGCAACCTGCCGGTTTCCAGTGTCGTCGACCTGGAAAGTTTGCTTCAACAGAGTTCGAAAAAGTAAGTCAAAGCCTTTTTACCGACCGTTCCCGTTCTTTTTGAGCTATCGCGCCTTGGTAATGCCAAGGCTTGCTCCTGCCCATCACAGGCGACGCAGAGGAAAGGCAAGAAAAAGAGCAATGGCACAATTTCGTATGAACCGGAGGTGCGGCTTTAGCCGCGCAAATCAAGCAAACGCGGCTGAAGCCGCATCTCCGGTTCACTCGGGATGATCGAGGTGTACGTCCATCTGGGGATAGGGGATGGAGATGCCGGCGTCATCGAAGGCCAGTTTGATCTTTTCGGTGACATCGAACTTCACGCCCCAGTAATTGCCGGATTTTACCCACGGACGGACATTAAAATTGACGCTGGAATCAGCAAGTTCAGCTACGGCTATCAATGGTTTGGGCTCTTTGAGCACGCGTTCATCGGTATCCAGAATAGACTGCATGATCTCTTTCGCCTTGCGAATATCATCATCATAACCGATGCCAAACACCATATCGATACGGCGGGTATCGCGCGCGGAGTTATTGGTAATCGTGCCGCCATAAATAGCCCCGTTGGGCACAATGATTTCGCGGTTATCACCGGTTTTCATGCGGGTTGAAAAAATACCGATCTCTTCCACCACACCCGATACGCCGGCTGCTTCAATAAAATGGCCCACCTTGAACGGGCGGAATACGATCAACAGCACGCCGGAAGCAAAGTTCTGCAATGAGCCCTGCAGAGCCAGGCCAACGGCCAGACCGGCTGCACCGATCAGGGCAATGAATGAGGTGGTATCCACGCCAAGTTGATCGAGCGATGCAATCACAATGAACAGCAGCAGCATTGCGTTGAGAATAGAATGAACAAAGCTGACCAGCATATCATCCATGCCTGCTTTTTTGAGCATCTTGTCGACCACAGTCAACAGCACGCCGGCAATCCAGCGACCAATCACGAAGATCGCCACAGCCATCACAATGTTAACTCCCCATGGAATGACGTAAGTGTTGATAATATCCTGAATATTGAATGAGTCCGGCATGAGTTCTCCCCTCTGTTTGAATTAAATGAAATTGTTAATCAGCAGATCAATCCTATCGGGCAGGTCGCCAACCGGGGCTGTATCTGTGCCGACATCCCAGATAATGTGATGCAGGTTGGCAGCATCCATACCGGCAAGCGCCCCCGGATCGTTGCGATAACAGGCCCATACCGAGGCCCTTGCAGCAGATAATGACGGACAAATCCCGGCCCGATGCCACGATTTACTCCGGTAATCAATATGTTCATAGCTCCTCCATCAGATCACATGGCCAACGCGTTGTTTGTTTCATGTTCACTGCTGCTACCATGTGCGCCATGCCGAGCCTAACGCCTTATTCGCCGCCGCGCCAAAGTATGCGCCATGCCCTGAAAGGAACATGGACAGACCGACTGTTACTGCTGGCTTCAGTGATCTGCATTGTGGGGGCATGGTACCTGGTTCAAGCCGCTGTCGCCGCCGGGCCGGTCGTGGCCGATATTTATCATGCCGACACCCTGCTGGCGACCTATCCGCTGCCACAACGGGGAGCGGTGCCGATTCACTTTCAGGCTAAAGGTGAACTGGGCATCTCCGAGATTGTAATTGATGCGCAGGGTGCACGCATCGTTTCTTCACCGTGCGCGACGCAGCGCTGCGTGCTCTCCGGCGCGCACAAACATGCCGGAGATATGGTTGCCTGCGTGCCCAACCGCATACTGGTGGCGCTGCGAGGCCGTGGCGAAACCGCATTCGATGCGGTGGTCGAATAATCTTGCAGGATACCGCAATCATTCGCCCTTCTCTGCCTCAACTGGAATCGACAGCCCGCTGGTTAGCGCTACTTATGCTGGCTATTGGTTTGCATATCTTTGAGGCATCGCTGCCCAGCCTCGGCCCGTGGTTTAAGCCGGGACTGGCAAATCTGGTGACACTGCTGGCGCTTGCGCTGATGGGCCCGCGCGCCGCCCTGTCTCTGGCCATTGGACGCGTCATTGTCGGCAGTTTTTTTATAGGCACCCTGTTCACGCCGACGTTTGTTATGAGCATGGCCGGTGCCTTAACCGCCGCCACGGTGATGATTGCCGCATGGCGCTGGATTCCGGGCATCAGCCTGGTTGGCATCAGTCTGCTCGGCGCAGTCGCGCACATGCTGGCCCAGTTTATGAGCGTCGAATATCTGTTCATCCGGCAACCGGCCCTGTTCTATGCATTGCCGCCGCTGCTGTTGCTCTCCTGTATCAGTGGCTGGATCAATGGCGCTCTGGCAGGTTATATTGCTGGCCGCCTTGGCCATGAAAAAAAACAATGAAAAAAATTAACATCAAACCCCAGCAGCGACGATTCACTGTTGCGTTCATCGCCGCGGTTGTCGTCCACATTCTGTTGGCTGTATTGATTACCACCAAGCAGCATGAGAAGCCGCATCCTAAAAAGAACCAGCCGAAGATTATGGATGTAACACTGCTGGATGAGAAACAGAAACCGGCCAAAAAGCCGGTCAAGGATGCGCGCACCATTGCCAACCAGAATGCTGTCGGCAGTAGTCGCAATGCCCACGATCAGCTCACCCGCCGGGCCAAAACACCGATGGTCGGGCAACCGCGCAAGCCCAGACCCGCTGCTCCGAAACAGCCGAAAACGCCACCGCCGCCGCCAGCCAAACCGAAACCGGTGCGCATGCTGGCCAAACGCAGCCCTGTACCGGATATTCATCAGGTTAAAAAGAGGCGGCATAAACCGGTCAAACACAAACCAATCAGAAGAAAACCGGTCATTAGGCGCCATAAGCCTGTAAAAAAGACACCAACACTGTCCAACCTGATGCCTTCGGCCATGGCCTTGTCACAATTCTCCCGCAATTACGAACGCGAACGGCGGATGAAGCAGAAGCTGAACCGTGAAGCAGATATTCCAATTAATACGCGGCAGGTGAAATATGCCCCTTACGCGCATGCACTGGTGCGGGCGCTGGAAGAGCAGTGGCGACCGGGTCAGGCTAAATATGATGAGTTTCCTGCCGATGCCCGCCAGGCGCTGGTGAAGCTGACGATTGAACATGACGGTTCGCTCGGCGGCATCGAAATCCTGCGTCCGAGCCCGATTCCCCAAATCAATGAAAGCGCCATCAGGGCCATTCAAGCTGCGGCGCCATTCAAGGTGCTACCCTCATCATGGGGGCTGGATCGGGTCAGTTTCTACCTGACATTTGAAGTGGTTGAGGATCATTTTGTTTTCCACCAGATGTAAATTATTGCTCGACTGGTATGGCGAGCATGGCCGCGATCTGCCGTGGCGACAGACGCATGATCCCTATCGCATCTGGGTTTCCGAAATCATGTTGCAGCAGACGCAGGTGAAAACAGTGTTGCCGCGTTATCCGGGCTGGTTTGATCAGTTTCCGGATATCAGGTCGCTGGCCGATGCCTCACTCGATGATGTACTGAAAAGGTGGGAGGGGCTGGGTTACTATCGCCGCGCCCGCTTGATGCATCAGACCTCACGTCAGATCGTTAGCGTGCATGATGGTAAATTTCCCGCCGCATTCGATGCCATCATGGCCCTGCCCGGGATTGGGCGTTCCACGGCCGGCGCCATCGACTCTTTCTGCTTTGCGGCCAATACGCCGGTGCTGGATGGCAATGTCAAACGGGTGCTAAAACGGTGGCATGGCAAGCTGAATCTGGCGGACAAAGCTCTGTGGCAACTGGCACAACAAGGCATAGATACATCTGGACAACCGGCCAACTGGAATCAGGCCATGATGGAACTGGGCGCTACGGTATGCGCTGCCAAATCCGCCGACTGCAACGCCTGCCCGGTGCAGACATATTGCGCTTCGGCTTTTCAGGTTGATTATAGCGCTGAATCCCGACGGAGTGCGCCTGCCCGACATGTGCATTGGCAGGTGCAGATTCACAGATGCCCCCAAAAAGGCATCTGGCTGAGACAGCGCCCGGCTTCCGGCATATGGGCCGGACTATGGACGCCGCCGATTATTGAGCTTGAAGGCGCGCCCGATTCAGCTCCGGCGCATATTCACCAACTCACCCACCGGCGCATACACCTCTACCCGCTGCTTACCGATGCCACTCCTGCAGGCGCAGGTCGCTGGGTTCGATGCATCGAAAGCTACGCCCTGCCTACCGGCATTCACCGTCTGTTTGAAAAAACAGACTTCAAGCTGCGGTAGCAATCTTCCGAAAGCGAGAAATATGAATATGAAATATCTGATCTTTCTTATCTTGCCGCTATTGCTACTGCCGCTTGCAGCCAATGCGAATCTGCCGCAACGCGGCATGGTGGTCGCGGCCCAACCGGCAGCTGCCAGGGCCGGCATTGCGATGCTTGAAAAAGGCGGCAACGCCTTCGATGCGGCGGCAGCCATAGCGCTGGCGCTCGGCGTGCTGGAGCCCGGCTCTTCCGGCATCGGCGGCGGTGGTTTTTTCCTCCTCTACATTGCCAAAGCGCATCGCTACGTGATGATTGATGCGCGGGAAACCGCACCGAAACTGGCAGGAAAAGGCGAAATATATAAAACACAATCGAGTATCAATGGGCCGCAATCAGCCGGCGTGCCGGGCTTAATCGCTGGCGTTGATCGGCTGGTCAGTCAGTATGGCAAGCTGGGACGCAAGCAGATTACCACTCCGGCCATTCGATTCGCCAGACACGGTTTTGCAGTGTCGCCACGTTTGAAAGGCATGCTGAACTGGCGTGGCAAGGTGTTGAACGATGCCGCCCGGCGTGTGTATTTAACTGGCGACATCATCCGGCAGCCTGCTTTGGCTGACACGCTTGCTCGCTTTGCCAAAGGCGGTGCGGATGAATTCTATCGCGGTGAAACAGCCGGGCGGCTCGTCGCCGATATGAAGCGTGACGGCGGCCTGATTCGGGAGGCTGATCTGGCCGCTTATCATGCTGTTGAGCGTCAACCGGTTCTGTTTGATTACCAGGGATTTCATTTTGTCTCTGCCGCACTGCCTTCATCCGGTGGTTTAACACTGGCGCATATCTTCGGACAGTTAAAACATGATGATCTGAAATCGATGCCAAAGGCAGACAGGGACCACCTGCTCATAGAGAGCATGAAACGGGCCTATCGCGACCGCAACCGATATCTCGGCGACAGGGATTTCGTACATATTCCGGCGGATTATCTGGATGCAAGGCGGCTGAAATCCCTGCGGGATTCCATCCGCATGCACAAAACCACGCCATCTGCCCAATTGAAAGGCTTCGCCGAGCCAATCGGGGCCAGCGTGGACACCACCCATTTTTCGGTCATTGATCGCGAAGGCAATATGGTAAGCGCCACCCTGTCCATCAACTATGGTTTCGGCTCCGGTTATCTGTCGCCATCCACCGGCATTCTTCTCAACGATGAGATGGACGATTTCGCCACCCGTCCCGGCCAACCCAACGCCTACGGACTGGTGCAGGGCAAAGCCAATGCCGTCGCTCCAGGCAAGCGCATGCTCTCGTCCATGACCCCGACCTTCGTGATCGGCCCGAAACGCACTTTTATCGTCGGCACGCCGGGCGGCTCGCGCATTATCTCCATGGTCATGCTTGCATCGATTGGCTTCATGCGGGATGAGACGCCGCCTGCAGACTGGGTGAGTGCGCCGCGCTTTCACCACCAGTTTCTGCCCGATGTGGTACAATATGAGGCGGGTGCCTTTTCCGATGCCGTCGCTGCTGAGCTGAAACGACGCGGCCATCAGCTCAAACAGATGAAGCGGCGCTACGGTAATATGCAGGCTATCCTGCTGGATCGAAACAGCGGCCATGTTACCGGCATCTCCGATCCGCGCGGCGAAGGCGCATCGGTTTCCACCCGATGAGGCCGCTGTTCGTTTTAATCAGAGGCCATTGGCTGCCGATTTCCGCACTGTTGCTGACCTCCATCACGGCGTTGTCGCTGTGGCCGATTTCATCCCTGCCCGATGTGCCCGGAAACGATAAACTCCATCACTATATCGCTTATACCGCCCTGATATTGCCGGCAGCACTGCGTCGTCCCGAAAAATGGTTGTGGATCGCGCTGTTTTTTCTGGCCTGGAGCGGCGCGATTGAACTGATTCAGCCCTATGTGAACCGCAATGGAGAATGGCTGGATCTGGCTGCCAATGCTATCGGGCTGACCTCCGGCCTGCTGCTTGCCGGCATCATCCGGCGCTGGCTGCCGGATTAGCACCTTGCGCGAAATTCACCTCGATACGATAATCATAAGAAAACCCACGGAGGTGTGACTTCAGTCGCGCAAACACCTGATTCTCATGCGCGACTAAAGCCGCACCTCCAGGGCGATCTGAATATCAGTTACAAATCACTAATGTTTTTGACTTCCTCTGTGCTCTCTGTGTACACTGTGGTTCAAGACTGTTTGGTTTCGGCTATGCCGAGGTAATACGTGTATGCTCAGGAGCGATTCGTCCGCCAGCATTCCGGACAGTCTAATATCTCAAAGGATTCCCCTCTATGAAACGCATTGCCGCCGCATCCGCCAGCGCTACTCGCGCCTACACACTGGTCTTATCCCTGCAACAGCGCTTTGTGAGTGGACTGGAACAACTGACTGCCGATCTCGGCGGCAGTCAGCGATTTACGCCGGTTCAATGGTGCCGTGCGGGCGGGAGGCATGGCGGCGGCGTGCGTTATGAAACTGCGGACGGGGATATGATCGGCCGCGGCTCGGTCAATGTGTCGCAGGTGCACTACGATGACCTGCCGGAAAAAAAACTCGGCTCGGCCAATGCCATCTCCACCATCATGCACCCCTGCCACCCGCTGGCGCCATCGGTGCATATCCATATCAGCTGGACGGAGATGAAAAGCGGTGCGGGTTACTGGCGTATGATGGCCGATCTGAATCCGGCCATCGAGCAGACCGGGCATACCGACCGCTTTCTGACCGCCCTGCAGTCCGCCGCGCCAGAGCATTTCGAGGCGGCGCGTGCACAGGGGGATCGCTACTTTTTCATTCCTGCCCTGCAGCGTCACCGCGGCGTAGCCCATTTCTATCTGGAGCAGTTCAATAGCGGCGATGCCGAAGCCGATTTTGCGCTGGCCAAACGGGTGGGTGAAGCCGCCATCGACATCTATCTGGATATTCTCGCCGACGCTTTGAGCCATGCGGCCGCGCCGAGCGATGCCGAGCGCGCCAGACAACTGGCCTATCACAGTCTCTATTTTTTCCAGGTGCTAACGCTTGATCGCGGCACCACGACGGGCCTGCTGGTGCACGATCAGAACGATGTCGGCATTATGGGCTCGCTGCCAGCCAGCGTGGATCGGGAACTGCTGCGCTCCTGGGTGCCTCGCATGCAGCAGCCGCAGGATCGGTTGCTTGAAGCGCTGATCGCGGTATTAGCAGTGCCATCGCCGACATCAGCTCCGGCGCTGATCGATGCCAATGTGAAACAGCAACTTGCCGCTGCGGTGCGCCATCACTATTCGAGATACCCGGAAGCCATCGCCATGCAGGCTTCAGGTGATTTGATTCCCTCGACTGTCGGAAATCATAAATAGTTGCCGGCGATGGATATTGCTCCGTTCATTAAACGCATTGCGCGCGGCAAACACGGCTCCGAACACCTGAGCAGGGCAGAGGCCGAAAGCGTGTTTTCGGCCCTGCTGGATCCACATGCGGATCCATTGCAACTGGGCGCATTTTTAATCGGCCAGCGCATGAAGGGCGAGAGCAGCACGGAGTTGGCCGGCTTTGTCGATGCCGCACGTGCCTGCATTGCCGGATTTGGCTCTTTTACAGCGCCGCCGGGAGCGATTGATCTGCCCTGCTACGCCGGTAAGCGGCGCGCTGCGCATGCCCACCTCGCCGCCGCAATGCAGGCGTGCGATGCAGGGATTCCGGTATTCGTCCACGGCGCGGAACATATCGACGGCCGCATCACAGCCTGGCAAGTGCTGCAGCAGGCTGGCGTCAAACGAGCTGGTTCGCTATCCGAGGTGACAACCATCCTGAACAGTGAACACATCGTCTATGCCGATCTGGCTGATCTCTGCCCGGAGCTGAGTCGCATTTATATGCTCAGGCCGAAACTCGGCATCCGCTCTTTCAGCAACACCGTAGCGCGTCTGCTCAATCCGGCCCGGTGCGATGGCCAGTTAAACGGTTTTTTTCACACCCCCTATGCCGATTATATGGCCATGGCGAACAGACTGCTGGGGCAACCGCGCTCGCTGATTTTTATGGGCGCGGAAGGTGAACCGGAACTGTATGCAGATCGTCAGAAGGTGCTGCTCAGACAGCAGGGCGATACTATATGTCAGGTTTCATATCCGCCGGCCGGATTGGATGTTTATCCTCGTTCGCAGCAGAATTTAAACCTGTTGCGGGAACACTTTACCGCTATGCTTGCGGGTGAAGTCAGTCAGCGACAGGCAGCAGTGATCGCCCGTATGGGGGAAGCCTTTGGCTGGGCCTCCACTGGCGAATTTCCTGCCACATGGACTATGGAGGCATCATCATGACAAACGTATTGGTTCCATTCACCACAGGTGTTGAAGAGATAGAAATGGTTGCGGTCGTTGATCTGCTGCGCCGCGCTGATGTAATGGTCTGCATGGCCAGCCTGGATGGTCAACCCGTGACAGGTCGTTCAGGCATCTGCATCAACGCTGATGCGGCGTTGGCCGATGTAGCAGGTCAGGGCTGGGATATGGTGGTGCTGCCTGGCGGCCTGCCCAATGCGCATCTGCTGCGTGACGATGCCAATGTGAAGGCTGTTGTGCAGCGTTTACGGGCTGAACGCAAGTCGATTGCCGCTATCTGCGCTGCGCCGACAGCGCTGGCCGCTTACGGCATCACGGAAAACCGGCGGGTGACCTCATACCCTGCCTGCCAGCCTGAAATGGAAGCTTTGCAGCCTTCGTCCGTATATGTGGATGAGGCGGTCGTGGAAGATGAATTCCTGATCACCAGCCGAGGCCCCGGCACGGCGATTGCGTTCGCCCTGCGACTGATTGCCAGATTATGCGGTGAACAGCAGGTCGCCGAAATCAAAGTCTCCATCGTCGCCTGATTCCCCCTGGAAAACTTGGCGATCTTTGCGGCTCTGCGAGATTATTGCTTTTCAACCCTGCCTCTCGCAAAGGCGCAAAGATCGCCAGGGAATACCCCTGTATAGCTATGTGGTAGATGCTTTTGATTTTGTCTTGTGTGCTAGGATAATGTGACGGCAGTGCCGCTGACGCTGACCATCATCATGCTGCCATCCTTGCCGACTACTACGCCTCTGTATTCGGTAATGCTTTTGCCTTCGATCGATGGTGTTGTGCTCAACAGCATGACAGACTCCCTGTTTTAACGATTTGAATGAAACTATCGCACCAGGTGAAGCAACACCCATTGTTTCACCTGGCTTGCTTGTTCGAGAGCTTGACGCGAATCCCCTCATGATTCAAATTTTGTACTATAATGCTTTCACATCGTAGCATTGCCGCCATGCGATTATCCAAAGAATTCCGTGATCAGTTTACACAACATGAAATGCGTACGCACGGGCGCAAAAACGGTTTTGTAACGACAGGTCAGGAGACACGTCTGCTGCACTGGCTGCCCAGAATCGGATTGCCAAAAGAGAAAACGCTATCTGAAGCGAGCCTGCCGGCAGCTGCACCGATTGTGGTGGAGATCGGTTTTGGCAATGGCGATTTTCTGGTGCATCTGGCTACAACGCATCCGGACTGGGCACTGATCGGCGTGGAGATATATCTGCCCGGCGTGGCCAAGGCGGTAGGCAGGCTGGAAGATGCCGGCGTGATCGAACACTGCCGGATCACCCAGTTGCCAGCTCAATTTGTTTTGACCCATCAAGTTGCTGAGGAGCAACTCGACGGTATTTTTATCAATCACCCCGACCCATGGCCAAAAGCGCGTCATCACAAGCGTCGTATCATTCAGAAAGATTTTGCTGCACTTATGGTCAGTCGCCTGAAGTCAGGCGGTTTTATCAAGCTGGCATCGGACAAACCCGATCTGGCTGAATGGATGCGTGATATTCTCGATGCCACGCCGGGCCTTGAAAATGTGGCTGGTCTTGGCGGCTTTGTTAAACGCGATGCCGATCGGCCTCACACCAAATTCGAACAGCGCGGCATCAAAGCCGGGCGCATCAGCCAGTTTTTGCACTATGTGAAGGTCTGACCTGCCAAGCACCTCCCACTATTTTGACAGGCCAAAACGACAAATGCCGTTACCAGCCCCCCGGATTAATCACGCCGCCTGTTTGGGAATAAAAAATGGTGAGGCTCCCGGGATATTAATGTTGACGTGGAACTTTTATCCTGCACTATCCTACTTTTTTCAGGAGGGAGCATGGAGTCAAACGGAACGCTCACACACAAGAAACTTGCTTCTGATGATATGCAGCGGATTCAAACTCTTGTCGAATCAATCGAATCGGCTGTGCTCATTTCTCAGGATGATCGTATATGCTATGTTAACACGCAAGCGCAAACTCTGAGCGGGTACTCAAAAGATGAACTGCTATGTATGCCTTTCTCGGGAATTCTCCACAAAGATTTTCGCAGTCAAGCTAAACAAGGAAGCCAACCCCCGCACATCGGTGGCAATGCCTCTACAAGTTATGATGTAAAGGTTGTTCGTAAAAATGGCCCGGTCCGCTGGGTTAATTTTCGTAATAGTACAGTCAGTCTGGGTGGCAAGCCGGCAATCCTGAGCGTAGGTGATGATATTACCGAGCGTAAACTCACAGAGCGATGTTTACAGGAAGGTGAAGATAAGCAGAAGCTGCTAGAGGCACAGAAGATAGCCAGACTGGGTTATTATATTTATGACATACAAGCGGATCTCTGGACGTGTCCCTTAAGTCTGGATAACTTTTTTGGCATCGACAAAAATTACCGGAAAGATATCAATGGATGGCTGCATATTATTCATCCTGATTTTCGGGAAGCAATATCGGATTATCTGAAGGCAGATATTCTAGTGCAACATAAGAAGTTTGATATGGAATACAAGATAATCAACCAGGCAACGGGAGAAGAAAGATGGGTTCATGGATTAGGCGCCCTGAGGTTTGATGATAATAATAATCCATTTGAAATGCACGGAACCATTCAGGACATTACAGATAGAAAGAAAGCAGGTGAATTGCCGGCTAAACCTGATCAGGTGATAAGCAATGCGGGCGGAGAAATTGTTAATTTCGTTGATTCCTGCGCCGATATAAGCGCAACTGAAAGTCAGGATATTCAGCTTTTTCAGGCTCGGAAAATGGAGGCTCTTGGCACGCTGGTCGGCGGTATTGCTCATGACTTCAACAATATGCTGGCAAGTATCGATGGCTATCTCTACCTGGCCAAAGATCTTGCGGGTGAGATGCCGGATGTAATAAATAAGCTTTCTCATATTGAACGGATTTCCAGCCGTGCTGCTGGCATGATCAGTCAGCTGCTCATCTTTTCGCGCAAGGACACAGCCAAAAGAAAAAGGATGGTGCTAGGCCGATACGTTAGGCAAGCACTGGAATTTATTCGCACATCGGTACCTGAAAATATCACATTTAAGCAGGACATTTGCAGTGATGCATTGCAAATCAACGGGGATGAAACCCAAATCCATCAAATACTATTGAGCCTGATCAACAATGCTCGCGACGCGCTGGCAGGCGCAGCAGACCCATGCATTACTGTCACACTCGACGCATTTAAAACCGATGATGAATTTATTAAACATCACCCTTATTTCATAGCTGGTCGCTATGCCCATTTTAGTGTTCAAGATAATGGTTGCGGTATTCGTGAACAGCAATTTGAACATCTGTTCGAGCCGTTTTTCACCACGAAGGCGGTGAACGAGGGAGCGGGCCTTGGCTTGGCGGTGGTATATGGCATAGTCAAAAATCATGATGGCTTTATTAATATGGAGAGCGTTGAAGGCGAAGGTTCGACGTTCCATTTTTATATTCCGCTACTGGAATCGGAAGAGATTGCATCCGAATCAGCGCAAGATGAGGTGGTCGCCGAGGGCTATAGTGAGCTGATCCTGGTGGCTGATGATGAGCCAAATATTCGTGAGACAACATCCGAAGTGCTGGAATCAATGGGGTACAATGTTTTACAGGCCGAGGATGGCCTGGAAGCCATTGAAATATTCACAGCGCATCAGGATGAAATCAATCTTGCTATACTGGATATAGTAATGCCACATCTCGGCGGCATTCAATTAGCCGGACGCCTCAGGCAGTTAAAACCGGACTTGCCAATAATATTTATAACGGGATATGATAAAGATGAGGTATTTGATCGTGGTGAGAGTTTGCCGTATTGCACCGTATTATCTAAGCCTGTGCAGTTTTCTGCTCTTAGTCAGCAGATTCGGGGTCTGCTTGATGCAAGAGAGGCAAGCGGAATGAAAAATGTGATCAATTTCACCCAGTAGGTATAATTTTCGCCTGCCTTTGGCCAACAGGGCGCGTGGCGAACGGCACGCAGTAGAGCGCGGTGTCAGCCACGCGGGCACTGGAACGGAGTCGGGCAGTCGTATTATGCCGGATTGGTGGCCGTTCTAATCCGATAATTGCAGCGCAATAAAAAGCGGAGGCGGAAGCCTCCGCTTTTTATTTGCAAACTTGGTGCTGGATTCGCGCTTGCTCGGGGTTAGCATCGCGCGATGCGTTTTGAACTTGCCGGAAATTTCAAGCCCCGTGGCGATCAGCCGCAGGCGATTACTGAGCTGGTCGATGGCGTCGTCAGTGGCCAAAAACATCAGACCCTGCTCGGCGTCACAGGCTCCGGCAAAACCTATACCATGGCCTGCGTGATTGAGCGTACCCAGAAACCAACCCTGATTATGGCTCCGAACAAGACGTTGGCGGCGCAGCTGTATGGCGAATTCAAACAGTTCTTTCCTGATAATGCCGTTGAGTATTTTGTCTCCTATTACGATTACTATCAGCCCGAGGCCTATGTGCCGTCCAGCGACACCTATATCGAGAAAGACTCCTCCATCAATGAGCAGATTGATCGCATGCGCCATGCCTCCACCCGCGCCCTGCTGGAGCGCGAGGATGTGATCATTGTGGCGTCGGTATCGTGTATTTACGGACTCGGCAGCCCGGAAGCCTATGCGGACATGCTGCTCTACTTCGAGGTGGGGCGTGAGACTGATCAGCGCGCCGCCGTCCATAAACTGGTCGAACTGCAATATCAGCGCAACGATATGGATTTCCATCGCGGTACATTTCGTCTGCGCGGCGATGTGTTGGAAATCTTTCCGGCTCATGCCGAGGATTTTGCCATTCGGATCGAGTTTTTCGGTGATGATGTCGATGCGATATCCCGCTTCGATCCGCTGACTGGTCAGCGGATCGAAGTGCTGCATAAATACACAGTGTTTCCGAAAAGCCATTTTGTCACCCCGCGCGATCAGTTACTCAAGGCCATGGATGCTATCCGCGATGAGCTGGCCGAGCGGCTGGCAGAATTACATGATCAGAACAGGTTGGTGGAAGCGCAGCGGCTGCAGCAGCGCACGATTTTTGATCTGGAGATGATCCAGGAGGTGGGCTACTGCACCGGCGTGGAAAATTATTCGCGTCACTTGACTGGTCGGCCGGCCGGCCTTGCGCCGCCGACGCTGCTCGACTACCTGCCCAATAATGCGCTGGTGATGCTGGATGAGTCGCATGTCACCGTGCCGCAGATTGGCGGCATGTTCAAAGGGGACAGATCAAGAAAGCAGACGCTGGTCGATTTCGGCTTTCGCCTGCCATCGGCGCTGGATAACCGGCCATTGCAGTTCCACGAATTTGAGGCGGTGGCGCGGCAGTCCATCTATGTGTCGGCCACGCCGGGGGCGTATGAACTGGAGCAGTGCAGCGGCGTGGTGGTGGAGCAGATTATCCGCCCGACCGGATTGATTGATCCGGCCATTTCCGTGCGACCAGCCACCACGCAGGTGGATGATTTCGTTTCCGAAGCGAATCAAGTGATTACGCATGGTTTTCGTGTTCTGGCGACATGCCTGACCAAACGCATGGCTGAGGATCTGTCTGAATATCTGAATAATCTCGGTATGAAGGTGCGCTATCTGCATTCCGATATCGATACGGTGGAGCGCATGGAGATTCTGCGCGATTTGCGCCTTGGCGTATTCGATGTATTAATCGGCATCAACCTGTTGCGCGAAGGCTTAGACCTGCCGGAAGTGGCGCTGGTAGCTATTTTCGATGCCGATAAAGAGGGCTTTTTACGTTCGGAGCGCTCATTAACCCAGACCATTGGCCGGGCGGCGCGTAACAGTGAAGGGTATGTGATTCTGTATGCTGACAAGGTGACAGGCTCGATGCAGCGCGCCATGCATGAGACCGAACGCCGACGCGAAAAACAGATGGCGTACAATGAACAACACGGCATTACGCCGGCAACGGTGAAATCGGAGATCAAGGATATTCTCGGTTCGGTGTATGAGATGGATTACGGACATATTCCCGAAGTGGCCGAGCCGGAACCGCTCAGCCCGGCAGAGAGAGAAGCGCGTATACATGAACTGGAACGGCTGATGACTGAAGCGGCGGCAGATCTGCGTTTTGAGGATGCGGCGGCGCATCGGGATGAAATACTGACACTGAAAGGAAACATTAACGATGCCTGACTTTCCGGAGATTACGGAATCATTGATCCAGACATGGGTTGGAAAACATATATCCGTGCGAGGCAGAAGCCATTTTTCACAGCACAGGGTATTGAGTACCGAAGTGGAAGAGGACGGCAGGCTGATCCACGGTGCCGTGCAGGGCAGCGATGCGCAGTCCTACAGCGTGCTGATCAGGAGGCTGGCCGGGCAGCGGATGAAGAGCAAGTGTACATGCGATAAAAAACGCGACTGCTCCCATGTGGCGGCCGTGTTGCATGCGGTGCTCAATCAGCATAAACAGCATCCTCTGTTCGAAACGCCGGCAGCAGATACACCGACGCCCCAGCCGTTTAATATGTGGCTGGGCATGCTCGACAGGGTACATGAAGGACGTCCGGCAGCCACGGATTATCCGGAAAATATTAAGCAGCGTTTACTCTATCTGCTGGAGGCCGATGGCGATCGAAATGTGCGACTGAAGTTCGCCTCCGCCCGTATTCTGAAAGCCGGCGGCTATGGCATAGATCAGCCTTACGAGGCGGGCAATATTCTCACCTATCCTGTGCCAAAATTCGTGTTGTCGACGGATGAGAACATTCTGCGGGAAGTGGCGACGGATCGTTCGATTTCATCGCTGCACGGTTACCGGATCAAAGGCTCTGACGGCCTGAAAATTCTCAAACAGGCGCTGGGCAGCGGCCGCTGCCACTGGCAGAAAAAGGATGCGGCTGCCCTGAAACGGGGAGAGCGGCGTAGCGGCGTATGGGCATGGCAGTTAAACAGTATGGGCGATCAGCATCTCGCCTTGCAGGTGCCGGATGCGACCATCGTCGTACCGACTTCGCCGCCCTGGTATATTGATAGCCAGCATACGCTCTGCGGCCCGGTGGAGAGCGGACAACCATCCGACGTAGCCGAAATCCTGCTCAATATCGCTGCTGTTGAACTGGACTGTTCTGATGAAGCGATCGAAGCGGTGCACAGGCAACTGCCAGACGGCGTGTCTGCGCCTGTGCATCTACGCCATGTACGCCGGCAAGTGCAACCGCTGGCAGTGATACAGCTGAAATCGGTGAAGATTGCACCGCGCCCGGGTTACCGGACGCCCGTAACGTATCACGTGGCGGAGCTGATGTTCGATTACGATGGCAGCCGGGTAGCCTATTGCAGTCAGCCGCAGCCGGTGCGCACCATCAAGGGCGATAAAGTGATCGATTATGCGCGTGATGTGGCTTGCGAACAGCAGGCGGTTGATGCGCTGAATGCGGCAGGACTCTATCCGATGCAGGCACATGCCGGGATGGACATGGATATGCCGGCTGCCGACGGGTTCCCGGATCACAGCTTCGGACTGGCCCGTGATGATAGCTGGCCTGAGTGGATGCTGTATGAAATCCCCGAACTGGAAACGACTGGTTTTCGCATCGAGGTGGCCGATGATTTTGGTTTCAGGGTCGAGCATGCCGAATCATGGGATCTGAATCTGGCGCAGGGCGGCGCGGCGGCGGGCGGTAGTTTGATGGGGGAGGCCAGCTTTATGGTGACGCTGGCTGGCGGCGAGGAGATTGATTTAATTGATGCGCTGGCGCGTTGGGTGGCCAGTAAACCGGCCTTGTTGAAGGCGGAATCGCTGGCTCTGCTGAAACAGAAAGTGCATATCCCGCTACCCTTGTCGGATGGGCGATTATTGCCTGCGCCGGGGGAGATGGTGGCCAATATTTTGCACTTTATGATGGATGTGTTTGCCAGCGGCAAGACAAGCGATGTGCAACTCTCCGCACCGCAAATGCTGGCGCTGGAAGAGAGCTTGCACGCCTCGTCTGCGCCGGTGCGTATTCAAACCAGCGCCTGGCTGAAACAGATGCGGCAACTGGTGAATATCGGCAAGGTGCCGGTTTGCCAGCTACCGACATCCTTGCATGCACAATTGCGCGATTATCAGCATGAGGGATTAAGCTGGATGCAGTTGCTGCGCCAGATGGGATTGGCGGGTATTTTGGCTGATGATATGGGTTTAGGCAAAACCGTGCAGGCGCTGGCTCATATTTTAATCGAAAAAGAGCAGGGGCGGCTGGAGCATCCGGCTCTGGTGCTGGCTCCGACCAGTCTGATGCATAACTGGCGGAGCGAGGCCAAAAAATTTACACCCGGACTATCGGTGTTGGTATTGCACGGCCCGGAACGCGCTCGCAACTTTGAGAAGCTGGCCGATTTCGATCTGGTGTTGACGACATACCCGTTGCTGGCGCGCGATTTTGAGATACTGGAAGCGCAGAACTGGCACATGTTGATTCTCGATGAGGCACAATATATCAAAAATCCAAGAGCCAAGGTGTCGCAACTGGTACGCCGTCTGGCAGCCCGGCACAAGCTGTGCATGACCGGCACCCCGATGGAAAATCATCTGGGCGAATTGTGGGCTCAGTTCGATTTTCTGATGCCCGGTTACCTGTATGATATGCGTGGCTTTACAAAATTATTTCGCAAACCGATCGAGATACAGGGCGATGTCGCCCGGCAGGATGCGCTGAATGTACGCCTGCGCCCATTTCTGCTCAGGCGAGGCAAGGATGAAGTGGCGCTGGAATTGCCGGCCAAAACGGAAATTATCCGCACGATTGAGGTCGAGGGGGCGCAGCGGGAGTTGTATGAAAGCGTGCGGCTTGCCATGCAGAAACGGGTGCGCGATGCGGTGGCGACCATGGGTTCGGGGCAGAGCCAGATTGTGGTTCTCGATGCGCTTCTGAAAATGCGGCAGGTATGTTGCGACCCGCGTTTGCTGCATAGCTTGCAGGGCGAGCCGCCGGCATCTGCCAAGCTGGATATGCTGATGGAAATGTTGCCCGAGATGATCGAGGAAGGGCGAAAGGTGCTGCTGTTTTCCCAGTTTACATCCATGCTGCGCTTGATTGAAGAGGAGGTGAATCGGCGCGGAATTGGCTATGTTAAACTAACCGGACAGACCAAAAATCGGCAGACGCCGATTGAATCGTTTCAGGATGGTAACGTGCCGCTGTTTCTGATCAGCCTCAAGGCTGGCGGCGTGGGCCTGAATCTGACCGCTGCCGATACGGTAATTCATTACGATCCGTGGTGGAATCCGGCTGCAGAAGCGCAGGCCACCGACCGCGCCCATCGCATCGGTCAGGACAAGGCGGTGTTCGTCTATAAACTGATTACCGAGGGCACAGTGGAGGAGAAGATTCTGGAACTGCAGGAGCGCAAACGGGCACTGGCCAATGCCATCCACCAGAAAGAGGGCGGTAAACCATTATGGTCGGCAGCCGAACTGGATGCTCTGTTTGCGCCGTTGGGCTGAGCGTCCATTATCCCTGCTGCGCAGTAGATTTTTCATAAGGGCCGCGGAAAAAATAAACCATCCAATTCTGCTGGTCTATAAGCCCGTATTCTGCGTTGCCAAATCAGTTACATAGCCAAGCTATGCGCCTGATTCTACGCCTTGAATCCGAACTTCTATCCTACGCATAAACTGGATATTTTATTTCTTCCGAGGCCCTAAGCCCGACAGACTCCTAGAGCAGCAGTGGACCATCGAGGAAGGCCAGTTCATCCCAGATACTGCTCGGGCAACCTTCAGCGTCGCGAAATTTCAGGTTCTGACGTTTGGGCACCAACCGGTGTGGTCGGCCATAGCTGTCCTCCTGCACATCTGAACCGCTATCGGCGGAGAGGATCATCAAGCCCTCTTCCGGCAGCAGGTCGGTAACTTCATACTCTTCATCCAGATAGCGGACACGCTTGCCGATCAGCCCGGCCAGCGCATCGTGGTTTTCTATCAAATGCTGTAATGCAGCTTCAGCCATATCCAGACTCCCTGTTTCCGGGTCGCTTTATCCATAGGTCTACCAATCAACGCAGTCGAGCATAGAAAGAGCGAGTGTCAGCGTCAATGGCCGGAAAACATGAGCGGGAAAAGATGTGTTGAAAAAGGGGCGGATACTGGCGCTGTCTCATATTGCAGTTACAATCCGGCAACCGGGCTACAAATGGAGGCGTCAATGCAAAACCTCTGGGAAGAAATGGCAAAAAGCAGATTGCTGGATATCACAGTGACGCACTGGTTGCTGGCGCTGGCGGCGCTGTTTATCACGGTGGTCGCCCAGCGTTATATTGTGCGGTTTTTTCACGCCATCGCCAAAAAGATCACCGCACGAACTGAAACCAAGCTGGATGACCTGTTGCTTGAGGCTGCCGAGCGGCCCGCAGGCATGCTGGTGCTGGTGGTCGGGCTGCTTGTCACTGTGCATCTGCTCAATCCTCCGGCAGATACTTTTCCCATCATGGCGCTGGCAGACAGTGCGGGTCGGATTGTATCCATCGTGATTGGCGTTTGGTTTTTATGGCGACTCACCGAGGGTATGGCGGCCTATTTCAGTGCCCGGGCCAAACTGACAGAATCATCTCTGGACGATCAACTGGTGCCGTTCATCGCCAAAACAGCGAAAATATTTCTGGTCATGACCGCCATCCTGGTGGTGGCTCAAAATATGGGCTATTCCATTTCCGGTCTGATCGCCTCGCTCGGCATCGGTGGTATCGCCGTTGCCATGGCGGCCAAAGACACCATCGCCAATATCTTCGGTTCGATTATGATTCTGGTGGATCGCCCGTTTGTGGTGGGAGACTGGATTAAAACCGCTGAATTTGAGGGCGTGGTCGAGCAGGTCGGCTTCCGTTCCACCCATATCCGCACCTTCGCCCGTACGCTGGTCAATGTGCCCAATTCCCAACTGGC
>JALUWF010000352.1 GCA_027019785.1 Mariprofundus sp.
GCGGGAGGGTTTTACCTATGCATTCAGGCCAGCTTATCTTTTCTCAGATTATGGGGCATCTTCCAATGCACACGTTTCGTCGATGTGTGGCCCGTTACCAAGGCAACTTCAAGGTGAAGCGCTTTACCTGTCGGGATCAGTATTATGCCATGGCCTTCGCCCAGCTTACCTATCGGGAGAGCCTTCGGGATATCGAAGCATGTCTGCGTGCCCAGAAGTCGAAGCTGCACCATATGGGCATTCATGGCGGGATTTCGCGAACGACATTAGCCAAAGCAAACGAACGGAGAGACTGGCGGATTTATGCAGACTTTGCACAGGCATTAATTCCGGTCGCCCGGAAACTGTACCTGGACGAAGAGCTGGGGCTGGATCTCGACAATACCATCTACGCCCTGGATTCAACCACCATCGACCTTTGTCTGTCTGTATTTCCGTGGGCGCGTTTCCGCACGGCCAAGGCAGCAGTCAAACTGCATACCTTGCTGGATTTGCGCGGCAATATTCCCACATTTATCCATATTTCCGATGGCAAGCTGCACGACGTCAATGTTCTGGATATTTTAATTCCCGAGGCGGGTTCCTTCTACGTGATGGATCGAGGCTATGTGGATTTCGGCAGGTTGTTCGAGTTAAACCAATGTATGGCGTTCTTTGTTACGCGAGCCAAATCCAACCTTCAGTTCAGAAGATTGTACTCTCACCCCGTGGACAAAACGACAGGGCTCAGATGCGACCAGACTATAGTGTTAACTGGCTTTTACTCCCGAAAGGACTACCCTGCAAAACTCAGGCGCATCAAATACCGCGATGCAGAAACCGGCAAGCTGTTCGTTTTTCTAACCAACAATTTTTCACTGCCAGCACTGACCATCGCCAAGCTCTATCGTCATCGTTGGAAGGTGGAACTGTTCTTCAAGTGGATCAAGCAGCATCTGCGTATCAAATCCTTTTTCGGCACCACGGAAAATGCAGTCAAAACTCAGGTATGGATCGCAGTGTCCGCCTATGTGCTGGTGGCCATCATCAAAAAACGACTCAATCTGGATGCCAGCCTCTACACAATTCTACAAATTCTGAGCCTGACGATGTTCGAAAGAATGCCTTTATATCA
>JALUWF010000353.1 GCA_027019785.1 Mariprofundus sp.
GAGTGTGCCGGGGGACCGTGGCGCATAATCCTCCCGCGTTATGTTCACTGGCCGGCCTACAGCCCCCTCGGGGGGTTGGGGGCGCAGACGCTGGGTGCGCTTCGCACGCAGCGGCTGCGATAGACAACTTCCGGCACGCGAACGTCAGTTGGCGTGCACCGACTCTCTACTCAGGCGTGTCACGAAGTCACCGCGTGCACCGTCGATGCCGGCGCAGCCTGGCGCGGCGCGTGCGTGCGCATCGGCGCCGCGAAGGACGCGCGAGCGGGCGCACTCTCGCACGCGACGTGACAGGCGGTCCCCTCGGCACCGTCTCCGGCATTCGAAGGCTCAGAGATCCGGCAGGTAGGTGGGCAGACGCTGCCGATAGTGCTTGACGGTGAGGATATCGACCCGGTCCTGGTCAGCGTCAACTTGGTAGATGATGCGATACGGCCGCTCGGATACTTCGCGCAGATCGGGCAGGTTATATTCAGGCACCTTGCGGCCGATATGCGGGTGCTCGGCGAGCACTTCTGCACGATCGAGCACCCGCTGGACAAGTGCCTCTGCACTCGACGGGTTGTCTATCGCGATATAGCGCTGGATGCCCCGGAGTCGCTTCAGGGCTCTATCCGACCAGTTGACCCTCACTCAGGAAGGCCGAACTGGCGTCGGACTTCCTCCTGCGAGACCACCCGCCCCGCGGCCACATCGGCCAGACCCGCCTCGATATCGGCACGCACTTCCAGCGTGTAGACGAGCCGCTCCCACGTGGCATCCTCGGGCAGCGTGTCCAGCAGCCGGTGTGCCTGCTGTTTGGGGGTCTCGACGGTTGCGTTTTCCATGGCTCGGTCTCCTCCGGTTCCCTTCGATTTTAGCCCTCATCGCGCGCCTTTTCCAGCCGTTCCGAGTCCTCGCCGGCTTCGGCCTCGAGCGCCTGCCATAGGTCGGCCTCCGTGGGCTCGGACTCATCCTGCTCCGCCTGGCGGCTGCGCGGGAGGTGTTTCGCCGGCTGCGTGCGCGCATAGACCTCTTTCAGCGCCCGGATCGAGACCTGGGTGTAGATGGTGGTGGTCTCGAGACTCGCGTGCCCGAGCATCGCCTGGATGAAGCGGATGTCGGCGCCGT
>JALUWF010000354.1 GCA_027019785.1 Mariprofundus sp.
AGGCGGCTTCCAGCCGCGATTGTTCCCGATACGCCGCCCCTGTGGGGCGACCTTTCACATGGCGCGGCGCGCCGCGCCCTTCGGGTCGCTCCTAGCGAGGAGTTGGAGGCTCGCTAGGCTTCCCTGCTAGCTTCCAAAGCTCCCGAATCGCTAAGAAATACGCATATTTTGTGCGTTCTGCTTGTTCTCGATGAGCTGCATAGAACGCAATCACATGCTTCTTTCCTACTTCGCCCATTGCCTGCGCTCCCATGCCTGACGCAAACGCACCAAAGGCGAGCATACGCTCTCTTTGCTTGCGCCTATTTGTCTTGCCCCCATGACGCACAAAATCATGCGTTAGAGCGCGAATTTCGCGCGTTAAGCTCATTTTGAGCTACCGATGTATGCAGACACTACATCGACCCTTCCATGCCCTAATTCTTGCGCTATTTGCATTCTGGCTGCGCGATCCGCTGCGCGGTCGCTGATTGTGCCGCCGTTACAGGGCGCAGGATGCCCACAAATCGCTTGGTAGCGTTCTGCTGCGTATGTTGCCCTTAAATCATGTAGTCCTCGCGCTCCTGCGTCTTCTGCGACTGTCTCGCGTGCTTCGCGTAGCCCAGTTTCGCGCCATTCGCGCCAGTTTTGGTCGGGTGGCATCACCGCGCGCGCTTCGCCCTGCGCCTGCGCTGCTTCGCGCAGCGTCTCCAGCTGGCGTTCATTCGTGATTGGTATCTCGCGCTCTCGCCCGCCTTTTGTGCCATCTACGATGGACACAACGCCCCGCTCGACCGCTTGGGCGTATGCTGCGCGAGCATTGAGCAGACTGGCTTCTTTTGAGCGCAAGCCCAAGTCCTGCGCCAAATTCACTACAGCCGCTTGGCGTTCTGTGAGTTGAAGCGATTGCGTGTTGATTCGTTCAGGCGTTGGCGTACTTCGCACATTGTCGCGTTGCTCGATGTTGCACTCACGCGTGGGCGACACGCTGCGCCATTCTCCGCGCGTTGCTGCATTCATCACCGTGTTCACACTGGATACAAGGTTCTGGGCGTATGCTGGCGACAGCTCGCCGCGCTCCACTCGCTCCGCAACCTGCGAACCGTACTCGCGCACGAGTTCAGGAGATA
>JALUWF010000355.1 GCA_027019785.1 Mariprofundus sp.
AGTACGCGCCGGATTTCACCCACATCATTGCCCAAACCACGTTGTGAACCAATGCTGTCAAATTCATCAAATAGATACACCCCACGGGTTTTTTCAATGGCATCAAAAATCATCCGGAGCTTGGCGGCTGTTTCCCCCATGAATTTAACCATCAGACTGTCGAGCCGAACGACAAACAGCGGCAAGCCAAGCACGCCAGCCAGAACAGAGGCACTCAGGGTTTTACCGGTTCCTGGCGGGCCAACCAGCAGCAATTTTTTCCTGGGCGCAAGACTATGCGCTCTTAGCTTCTGAATTTGCGAATGCTCTTTAATGAGCCTTTGAAGCCGCTCTTCAATGCTTTGCGATAGCACAATGTCTTTCAATCGGAGCTTAGGGTAGGAAACGGATAATAAGCCGGACAATTCACCCGTCGGTCGGACTAAAGGTACAGGGCTGCCAACAACTGACTGAGATGCCAATGATTTTGCTCTATCGATAAGGTTTCTTAGTTCTTTGGCAAGGTTCCCGTGTCCCAGTTTTGCTTCATGGGCAGCCATCTGCATAGCAACAGAATAAAACTGTTCATCGTCACCATCTATATGGGATCGTAATAAAGCTTTAACTTGCTCTGCGCTGGCCATGATTTCTCTCTTAGTCTGGATTAAAGCATGTACTCATGAAAATTACTACTATTGGGAATTCCAAATATACATTATTTAATACCGAGTGCGACAGGTTTGCATTATGACTTGCATTAAATTCCGGGGGCATAAAATTCCGGGGACATATTACATAATTGGGTATCAGTACCTGTAATGAGGTGATGTCTATGGCACCGAAAACAAAATGCAGGCCGACTCGCACTACGAGAAAGCCTGAATGACAGCGGTACGCTGCATGGGAAATCGGAACGGCGGCCACCCAGTCTGTCGTCCCGTGGCAAGGGTGTATTATCGCTGCTGAAATTAAGCGCAAATCACTGATGCGCGTGCGTGTGCATGTTACATCTCTATCTATATCAGAAACAAGCATTCAATATATCCCATGATACTTCATGATCAATCTTGAATCATCCCCGTTTAAATATCGAAACAGAATTGGCAAAAAAAGACAGGATCGGTCATTC
>JALUWF010000356.1 GCA_027019785.1 Mariprofundus sp.
GACGCTTGACCCTGAGAAAATCCCAGCAATGGGGTTTTCGAAGACCACTGACCCGATATGATGACATAGGACCCCTATATAGTGTCCGGGCAATGGGGTATTCAATGGCCGCTGCATCGATTCGATGACGCTGGACCCCAAGAAAGTCACGGCAATCAGGATTTCGATGGCTGATGCCCCAATCAGATGACATGGGACCCCGAGAAGGTCCCGGCAAAGGGGTTTTTGATGGCCGAAGCCTTGATTTGATGACACTGGACCCCAAGAAAATCCCAGCAATCACGTTTTCGAAGGCTGCTCCCCCAATCAGATGACATGGGACCCCAAGAAGGTCCTGGCAATGAGGTTTTTTCAAAGGCCGCTACGCTCATCTGATAATATGGACCCTAAGAAAATCCCAGGAATGAGGTTTTTGAAGGCCGATGACCCGATCTGATGACATAGGACCCCTAGAATGTGCAGGCAATGTGGTATTTGATGGCCTCTGCCTCAATTCGTTGACGCTTGACCCCGAGAAGGTCCCAGCAATGGGGTTTTCGAAGGCAGCATCGCTGATCTGATAATATGGACCCTAAGAAAATCCCAGCAAAGGTTTTTTTGAAAGACGCAGACACGATCTGATGACATAGGACCCCTAGAATGTCTGGGCTATGGGGTATTCAATGGCCACTGCCTTGATTCAATGACGCTGGACCCCAAGAAAGTGCCGGCAATAGGGTTTTCGAAGGCCGCCGACCCAATAGCATCACATGAGACCCGGAGAATATCTAGGCAATGGGGTTTTCGATGGCTGCTGCCTCGATTCGATGATGCTGGACCCCAAGACAGTCCCAGCAAAGCGGTTTTCGAAGGCCGTAGCCACAATCTGATGACATGGGACACCAAGAAAGTCCCGGCAATGGGGTTTTCGAAGGCCACCGACCCAATAGCATCACATGGGACCCCGAGAAAATTCCAGCAATGGGGTTTTCGATGGCCGCTGCCTCGATTCGATGTCACTGGACCCCAAGAAAATCCCGGCAATTGGGTTTTCGAAGGCTGCTACCCCAATCAGATGACATGGGACCCCAAGATGGTGCTGGCAATGGGGTTTTTGAAGGCCGCT
>JALUWF010000357.1 GCA_027019785.1 Mariprofundus sp.
GATGAACTGACAACTGAAGAAGGGCTTTAGTCTTGATATTATTACTCAGTGGCGAAGGGCCTTCAGATGTTGGCCAATGCTCTATTCCATCAACATTTTGTGACGGTTCATCAACAGGGTATTTTGAGCAAAATGCACGGGCGCTGGCGGTCAAGGCTAAAGAACTGGCTGTTGAACTGAAGGATGAGGTCACCTCTATCCTGTTCCGGGATGCTGATGGCACCGCTTCAACAGTGCGAGATCGAAAGATAGATGTTAACCGGATTGATATGCCAAGCCTGGAAGATTTCAAGCGCCGTTTGTTTGCAGTGCTCGGGATGCAATATGGACATTGATAAACTCCATCAGGGCTTGGATCATCTGTTCCGTGCTGAACATCACCGCATAGTCTTCTGGTACGATGCAAACCGTGAGTTTGAAGCGATGCTGAATGAACTGGAGCTGGATAAGGTGATGCTATTGCGTCTCGATGAAGAGCCTGCTCTTGCCGTAAAAAAACGGCTGGAACTGGATGACCCGCATGGTCGTTATTTGCTTTATGCGCCCTACGACGAGCCGGATCCAGAACAGGACTGGTTGCTGGATATGCGCCTCTACAGCACCACCTTTCAGGCAGATCGGGCATCCATGCTGTTGCAGGAGCTGGGGCTCTCCAATCTCTCTATGCGCGAGCACATTGCAAAACGCGCCCTGTTCTTTAGCAAGGAAAGGCTGGCCAGGCTGAAAAAACTGGTTGCTGGCAACGATGATGCGGATGTGATGGATCTGAAAATGATGGCGGTGGTGTCGCGAGCGGATCAGGCTGATTATGTGGAAGTGTTGATTCGTCTGTTTGATGCCATGGTCACGGATGATGAGCGTATCGAGTCATCGCCCAAAGCATGGCGTGAAATGGAGCGTCTGGGGCTGGATGCGCCATTCTGGCGACGGGCCAAGGCTGCATTCGGATATGATGAAGAGAAGCCCTGTTTGAGTAACCTGCTGATTCGTTTGTTGGTGGCGGATTTTTGTCAGTCGATGGAATCCGGTGAGGTGCCGGAAGCATTGCGCCATCTGTTGTGTGCCGGTGCGAAGTCCAGAGCGAATGCAGCGATATGTATGGC
>JALUWF010000358.1 GCA_027019785.1 Mariprofundus sp.
AATAAATAAACTTTTTCTTGCACATGGTTTAATGAAACATTATTTTGTCACCCATGCGTTTACAAAAAGGAAAAGCTATAAACCAACTATATAGTCTGCTTCCAGAAGGTGCGGTGGCCTCCAGCGCCTGGCTGGCGGAGCAGGGATATTCCAGGCAACTGCTTCGAAAATATGTGCAAAGCGGCTGGCTGGTTTCGGTAGCCAGGGGAGCATTCAGGCGGCCAGAATCAGAGTCCGGGTGGCCGGCGATAGTCTCTTCATTGGAGAAATACTGGGGTTTATCCTGTCATGCAGGAGGTCGCACATCACTCGATCTATATGGCTATGCGCACTTTCTGACTTTGGGTAAAAACAAACCGACGCATCTCTATACTCAGTCAAATTTGCCAGCATGGGTTCGTAGTCTCAGTCAACCGAAATTGGTCTTCCATACTTCAAGCCTGTTTAGCCCAAATGCCGATGGTACGGGACTGGAAGAGATGAAAATGGACGGTGGTCGTTTTTCCGTTCACGTCTCCCGACCGGAACGCGCTATGCTGGAGTTGCTTGCCGACGTTCCTGACAGAGAAAGCTTCGAGGAAGCTGATAAATTGATGGAAGGTCTGGCCAACCTAAGTCCATCCAGGGTGATGGGGTTGTTGCTTGCCTGTAAAAACATAAAAGCTAAACGATTGTTTTTGTGGCTGGCAGATCGACACGGACATGCCTGGTTCCAAAAACTGGATACTGATAAAGTGAATCTTGGATCGGGAAAACGTATGCTTGTCAAAGGGGGCAGGCTGGTATCCAGGTACCAGATAACAGTTCCGGTGGAGATGATAGATGGATCCGAAAAGCATCTACTATAAAAAGGTTGCGCTGCTGGTGCGGGTACTGCCATGGCTGGAAGAAGAAGCATGTTTTGCGTTAAAGGGTGGTACCGCAATCAACCTGTTTGTGCGTGATATGCCGCGTTTGTCGGTAGATATTGATCTTGCCTACCTGCCGATTGAGCCCCGTGAGGATTCCCTTGCCCATATTCACGAAGCCATGATGCGACTTGCGAATACATTGCAGCAGAAAATTCCAGGGAGTGTGATTGAGCCGGTGCTGCTGAGGGAATCCGGGACGGCTTATAAGCTGTTGATTCGCCATGCCGGGGTGCAGATAAAGGTGGAAGTAACGCCGGTTCTGCGCGGTACCGTGTATCCCTCCGAGCAGTGCGTATTTATGCCGTCAGTGGAAGATGAATTCGGATTTGCAGAAGTGCTGTTGGTTTCCCGACAGGATTTGTATGGTGGTAAAATCTGTGCTGCTTTGGATCGGCAACATCCACGGGATCTGTTCGACATTAAACTGTTATTGGAAAATGAGGGAATCAGCAGAGAAGTATTTAATGCTTTTCTGGTTTACCTGATCAGCCACAACCGTCCCATATCTGAATTGCTGGCACCACACGAGAAAGATATTGCAGGTGTGTTTGTTCACCATTTTGATGGCATGACACGTGAACCCATTACTCTTGATGAACTGTTTGAAGCCCGCCGGCAACTGGTGGCCGAGATACAGCGCCAGTTTACCGCTGATGACAAAACATTCCTGCTTTGCGTTAAACAGGGTGATCCGGATTGGAGCTTGATTGATCTACCACATGTAAATGAATTGCCAGCGGTGCAGTGGAAGCTGAAGAACCTGGAGAACATGTCCGAAGGGAAACATCGTGCAGCTTTGGAGCGTCTGGAGCAGGTGCTGGAGCAGTTCTGATGACCTACATGTATTTTCTGGAGCCAAGGCAAGTTTTGATCTCCCAATGGGGAAGCCCTGCCACCATCATTGGTAATCAGCAGGTGGCGGTGCCTGGTTTTGCTTCGCGGATGAGGCTGGAAGAAATATGAAACGCAATATCAATATTGGGGCATCTGAATAATGAGTGATAGCAAACCTGCCGAAAAGACTCAACTAGCGGCATCCAGAGGGGAGATGCTGGTTTATCAGGCCGATGACGGTCAGATCAAGGTGGATGTCCGGATGGAGGATGAAACTGTCTGGCTGACGATTGATCAGATGCGCACGCTGTTTCAAAAGTCACGTTCAACCATCAATGAGCATATTCTGAATATATTCAAAGAGGGAGAGCTAGAAAAATCCTCATCCATAAGAAAAATCGGAAATTCCGATTTTTCTACCAAGCCAACGAACTTTTATAATCTGGATGGGAAATGTCGGTGCCAGGCTTTAATTATTTGATATTTTCTGAATGGCGGAGAAAACATAAATCAGGCTGGTGATTCCATGTTGCCTGATGATAAAAGAAAAGGGCGAGGGAAGCCTCTTCCAACAGGAAATGCGTTTGAAATAAAAGCGGGTCAATTACAACGCCCTCATTGAATTCTCCGCCATGGTATATGCATCTTGTTTATATCGTATGATGGTCATGCCGATCATACGATAGGCGTTGGTTTCTCCGGCCAGTGGCATTCGGCGACAACCGGGCATTGATGGCATTTGGGTTTGCGGGCTGTGCAAATATAGCGGCCATGCAGGATCAGCCAGTGGTGGGCGTGCTGCATAAATTCTTTCGGGATGGCTTTGAGCAGTCCTTTTTCAACATCCAGCGGCGTTTTTCCGGGAGCCAGGCCGGTGCGGTTTCCCAGTCGGAAAATATGGGTATCCACTGCCATGGTCGGTTCGCCGAACAGGACGTTGAGGACAACATTGGCCGTCTTGCGGCCGACGCCAGGCAATGCTTCCAAGGCTTTTCGCGTGGACGGGACAGCGCCGCCATGTTTTTCGACCAGCATCTCACAGGTTCCGATCAGGTGTTTGGCCTTGTTGTTATACAGCCCCAATGAAGAGATATACTGTTTCAGCCTGGCTTCACCAAGATCGAGAATCTGCTGCGGTGTATTGGCGACGGGATAAAGTTTGGCCGTGGCCTTGTTGACGCCGACATCGGTGGATTGGGCTGAGAGTATCACAGCCGCCAGTAGTTCGAATTCATTGGAATAATGCAGTTCGGTGACGGGTTCCGGATCAGCAGCTTGTAGCTGTTCAAAAAACCGCCTGATTTCAGCGGCGCTCATGGTTGCAGACAAGGTCTATTCGTTCACTTCTTTCATGGTCAGGGTGACTTGTCTGTCGATAACGTCGCCAGCCGGGTTAAGCACCTGTTCGACAAGAAAGACGGTGCTATCATCAAGTTTCTCGATTTTGCCGTTATGTTTACCCAGATAGCTACCGCGACGCACGATATACCCCTTACTCTGCGAGTCTTCGATCATGGCCACGCGTTCGCCGCCCATGCTGAAAATAGCTACCAGTTTGAGCGTATCAAGATCAAAATCTTCCAGCTTTTCCCGCTTGTGGTTGCTCAGGCGCATCCGGTTTTCACGCAAGGTGGAACGGCCCTGCGGTGCGACGCGGGCAAGATATGAGGCGAACGGATCACGCAGGTTGGCGAAATCAATCTCCGGCGCCTTGATCATATGCTGCATGGCATCAGGAATATCCGCCTGATCGGACGCCGGCGTCGGCGCAGCCAGCAGTGGCGTAACGCCGAGGCTTAGTCCCGCAATCAGCCAAATCGGATATTTCATGCTTACCTCCCTGAGTCGGATATTCGTCCGCACATGCAATTACAGCAGAATTATTAGTCACCTGCAAAGTATGGTGACTTCAAAGTGATCCTCAACCCGGCAAGGCCAAAACCGAACAGGAGAATCTAGCCACTGATTCCACGAATGAACACTGATCAAAGTCTTCAAATCTGATTCTGCACATTGTCTCTCAAGTTGTCTTCCAATTCGAGTCATTCGTGGCCGAGTTTGGTTTATCCAAAATAAACATTTAACCTGTTAGATAAACAGCAGGAGCAAGTCACAGGCCAGTTTGCAAATTGTTCTGTGCCATGCAATACAGCAGGCCTGTTTTGGCGGCTGAGCCTACAGCGCATCAAGATGATCAAACTGAGTCAGATAGGCAGGTTTGATGGCTTTGATGCCTTTCGATTGCACCAGCAGCTTGAACACTTCGCCCATGCCAAATGGCATCAGCATGCGTTTAAGGTGGGCCATCAGATGCATGCTTACCTTGTCATTCTGTGTCGTCAACGTCTGGATCATTGATTGCACTGATGGCGATTGCGCCAGCCATCCGCCCTGGCTTATCCACAATAGCGGTTCCAGGCCGGCCCGCTTGCCAGCGCCGACCAGCGCGGTGAAATCGACATGGGCGGTAATATCACGGCTACCCGGATCAGATAGCACATCTTCGCATGCGGTTTGCCCGATATGGGCCAGCAATGAACCTTCGACGCGCGCCTGCCGATAATACTCTCGCTGCGAATAACCATAATCGACCGTGAATACAAAACCGCTGGCGATCACGCGATTAAGTTGCTGCTGCCAGCCGGACAAGGCCGGATTCCACTCAGAGATATAATCATCAGGCCACGCCGCGATCAGTTCAGGTGCAATCTCGGGAGCGGTTTGTATCGGATAATCCGCATCAAGCCAGCAAAAATTATCGCCGCTTATGCCGACGCCCCGTTCAAAAAATGTGCCGCCATGATAATGAAAGCAACCAACCGGAAAGGCATCGGGTAACTCGTTGCTGAAGTAGATGACATGCTCCATGCTGGTCACATCTGCCAGCGTCGACACGATCTGAACGGATAATTGGCGTTCCTTAAACAGCCGGCTTTGCCGCGTCCGAAGTTGGGCGCAGTGTTCGACTGAAATAACCGTATTGGGCTGCTGCATGGAAAATTGGCTGAGTACATCGAGCAGGGAGGCCAGCTGCTGGCCGGAACCGGAACCCTGTTCGATCAGCGTCCAGCGATCCGGTCCGCCCATCTGTCGCCATGCGTCAAACACCAGATCGGCCATGGCCAGCGTGGACCACGGGCCGAGTTCAGAGGCGGTAACGAAATCACCTTTCTCACCAAACACCGTTTTCGTTTCATAATAACCCAGCCCCGGTTCATAGAGCGCTGCCTGCATAAACTGGTCGAATGGGAGAGAGCCGCCAGCCTGTTGCATGCGTTGCCGGATGATTTCATGTAAAGACAGTTGCTTGGACATGGTTGACGCTGTTACCCCCCCGGACTACGTTTCGTTTATTCCATCATAAACGAGGAAACGATATGTCTTCAGATTTAATTATTCATGTTAGCGACGAAAGCTTCGATGCCGATGTACTGAAAGCTTCCGGCCCTGTTGTTGTCGATTTCTGGGCACCATGGTGCGGCCCGTGCAAGCAAATCGCGCCGATTCTGGACGAAGTGGCAGGCGAGAAGCAAGGCCAGGTCACCATTGCCAAAATAAATATCGATGATAATCCCAACACGCCGGGTAAATATGGCGTGCGCGGTATCCCCACCTTAATGCTGTTTTCAGGCGGCAATGTGCAAGGCACCAAGGTTGGAGCAGTCAACAAAGCCAAACTTAGCGAGTTTATCGACGAACATCTGGATTGATTGCAGGCGAATGAACCTCTGACCGGGTTCGGTTCGGACTGCGCCACAAAAAAGGCAGGGGATAGTCCCCTGCCTTTTTTGTTGCCGTTGACTGATTGCGACGGGCGTAGTGACATGAAATAAACAACGCGCCTTCGCCCGATTTTTCCGCCCAGTGAAAATGATCAACTGTTACAGGAATGGCGCAAGCTACTGGTAAAGCATAGTGACCGGCTGATTTCGGGTTTGTGCCAATCGTATTATGGGAACAGTTTACGGGCTACAAAAAAAAGTCGGCTTGGGCGTCCAGAATGGTGAATTAAGTAAACTGTCGCCTGATTTCGGCCATCCATTCCGCGATCATGGTGGATGACTTTCCAGCCGATACGTGGAGCTGACCGGCTAACTACGGCACCGGGTCGCGAAGTTAGCTTTGAAGGCGAGAGACATCAGCGCTCTGCAACAGCGAAAATTGATCAGCGTCTTATGTCAGTCTCCCATAAATGCATTTTTCCAGTTGTTACAATCGGGTCCTCTCAATCGAATTGATTCAAGTTCCAGGCGCATTAATTCTGCACTTGTTGTCTTAACCCTCACAGAAAATTTTGGTATATTGGTTCCTTTTTGTGGTTTCCCTTCCTCAGTAAATTTAAAATCACCACGAAATTTGGGTATGTCGATGATCTTCCATCTATTGTTTAACTGCATATCATCAAAAAAAGTAACTTCGCAAATGAGTGTCTCATTTTGATTATTGGACCAATAAATTACCATATTGCCTTGCAACCCTTTTTTGCAAAACCCATCGCCACTTACTCTCTTTACATTAAACTGAAACCCGTGAGTCACAGCCTCATTTACTGCAGCTGGGCCCACTATATCGCAATCCTCCTCGGCAGATACCCAAAAAGGCATGAGCAAGGCAGCAAAAGAGGAGAACAATAGTATTGGTTTGAGTTTCATATCATTAGAACCTTTTATCGAATTTGGATTTCCGGGATATCCTGATTCTGTCGCCTGAAAACACGCAGTGGCACATTCTTACCTGGAACCTGGATGTAATAATCTCTTGGGCGAAGCCTTATGTAGAACATGCCATCCCGTTGGGTATGTGTTTGTCCTGCCCGAACCCATGATCGGCTATTCCTATTCCAATATTTAAACACAACGAGAATATTGGAGGCGGGGTAATAGCTATTGTAGTAAGAATTATAACCGACAACCCTACCTCTCAATTTTGTTGCCCAGGCAGAATGTGACCCAATGATCAAAATGATAAATATCAATAAGAGCTTTGCGGTGTTTTTGTTCATACTAA
>JALUWF010000359.1 GCA_027019785.1 Mariprofundus sp.
TTCCGGCGTGAGCATGGAACTGATGCGTCTGGGTAAACTGGATTCCGACCATTGGCGTACGCTGGCTGAGACGGTAAGCAGCCTGCACACCAGCAATATTCGCATGATGCACAACCCGAACCTGACCATGGACAAGATTACCACCGCCTGCCGGGATAGTGACCACGCCTTGCTGATTCTGGATCGTCTGGATTTACTGGCATCATCCACGCCCGAAGACCCGCATCAGGATGAACTGGCGGCGGCATGCGTGCAGATACGCCAGCTTGCCAATGCCTTGTCTGTTCCCGTTTTGCTGACTGCAACCTTACCGAATCAGGACGACGGCATCACCTCTACCACCATGCGCCAATGGTCGTATGCCATGTATGATCATGTGGATACCATCATCGTCATCTCCCGTCAGGACGGGCAGGCCACATTGCGCGTCATCAAAGACGACACATGGCCGGCCACCCCCATGGAGATTTCCTTTGATAGCGACTGCATGCGCTTTGTCGCGTGATGAGCTATCAGTGATTTCCGACAACAAAACCTTTCCACCACGGAATACATTCACAACCGATCTCAAATTGTGTTTTTTTCCGTGTGTTCCGTGTATTCCGTGGTTCGATATTGAACTGTGTGGTTCCGACTACGCCAAGTCAGGAGGCTTATTATGAACAATCCAAATCACCAAACGCTGATCCGGATAGGTGTGTGGCTGATTGCTGCGACCATCTTCGTGATTGCGATCAGCTTGCCGCATGACGTATTTCACGGTTGGTGGATCTTCGGTTATACCGAGCATGTTGTCCCGGCCTCCTATTTGATTGCAACCGCCTGGCTGATTGCGCTCATCTCCCTGGCATTCTTTGTACGATGGTATGCCAAACAGCAAACCAATCAGGCCGATCACAATCCGATCGACTGGCACCTGATCGCCACCGCCGTGTTGGCAGGTGGCATTATCTCAGTTGCATTGGCCATCGCGATTGAACATCAGTGGTCGAATTTTTCTCCGGCATTTGCCGGCCCTGTTGAAGAACTGTGCAAGTTCGCAGCCATGTGGCTGCTCTGCCGTCGTCACATTACCAACATGAACTCCGG
>JALUWF010000360.1 GCA_027019785.1 Mariprofundus sp.
TCAATCGTATTTTCTGAATATCTTTTACCGTATCCCAACTGATTTTCAGATGCTCTGCGACATCCTTAATCGTCATCCTGCGTGACAAATCAAGGATGTGTTGATGGAAGCTTCGTGTGTACCTTTTTGATCCATCAGCATAGCGGATTCTTACCTGTTTAACCGCTGAGCAATCCTTGCATTCAACCCGTGCCACATCATGCTCTAGATACACACTGTGCCTTCCAATAGGTGGCATTAAAAAGCGGCGTGTATGAGAGCCTCGAAGGATCACATGCTGGCTGCGGCAGACGCTACACCGCAGGTGTTCAGGCTTTTCCTTGATTTTGAAAATGATGGTTCCTTTTTGGAAAAGCGTTGACTGGTATACATAGCCTGTAGGGATTCCAAATCCATGATAAAGAAAGCTGGTGGACATCTTTTCACCTCTCAGTTTTACCCCAACTCTAACACCCCGCGTATCCTTTTGTCGGATGAACCGAAAAATGACACTTGCAGGATTTAGGTATGCATTTTTAACAAGTACGCATCGTGTAGTTTAACAAGTACGCATCGTGTAGTTTAACAGGTACGCATCGTGTAGTTTAACAGGTACGCATCGTGTAGTTTAACAGGTACGCATCGTGTAGTTTAACAAGTACGCATCGTGTAGTTTAACAGGTACGCTTTGTAGTTTAACAGGTACGCTTTGTAGTTTAACAGGTACGCTTTGTAGTTTAACAGGTACGCTTTTCACTTTGAAAAGAGCTCTAAAACCTTACACTGCAACGGTTTCAGCATTTTATAAAACACCCTATAATAGTTTTATAATAGTTTAAAAATAACGCGCGTGCATATCGCTAATATTTTTTTGAGTGCTATTGAGTTGCTATTTTGAATGCCACTCGACTATTTTTTTTGAACCCTTACAGTGGCAGCACGCTTCTCAGATCAACTATTCTTCAACAACTTTTCAATGCGAGCAAACATTTCATCTTTATCCTTGTCAGCACGCTCGCGGATTGATTCTCGATCCGCTTCGAGCTTGCTGATTGTCTCGTTGAGACTTTGCACTTGTTGCTCAAGCAGTGCATTCGATTGTTTCA
>JALUWF010000361.1 GCA_027019785.1 Mariprofundus sp.
AAAAAATCGCGTTCCACCGTGAGTTCGCCTATTTTTGCATGCAGTTCCTTGATTTTATCGGCCTGATGGTCGGCAGATAGCGAGCTGTAATTGCCAGCAAAAATCGCCTCCAAATTATTCAGAACCTATTTTTTCCACGCATTAACCTGACTGGCATGCACGCCATACTGACTGGATATTTCTGCGATGGTTTTGTCCTCACGAATTGCGGCAAGCGCCACCTTCGCCTTAAATGTATTACTATGATTACGTCTTTTCTTGCTCATTTTGTACTCCTGTTTGCTTTGTAGTTTAAGCAGACGTTTGTACCTTAGCAAAGCCAATAAACTGTCCAACCAATAGGTACCACTTCATCTGCGCTGGCAATCACCTTGTCTCTTAACTTACCCAATAGACCGAAAAACAACTCTAAATAGATTCCTGATGGTAGATTTCGGTTAACATCCGATAGTGTTGAGCGCGTGACTGGCATAGTCCCAAGGTGATAATGCAAGTGTCTATGATTCTGCCATGATAAAACCATGCCACGAAGTGATTTCCGACCGCAAAGTTGGGCATAAAGCATGATGTTGAACTGGCTCCAACAGGTGAAGCTTCCTGCGCGTTTATCGCCCTTATGGCGTTCAACAATTTTCTGAAACGTGTGCCGTGGGATATATGAAAGTAATTGTGAAAAAATGCTGTTAGCGTGTCGCATGGTCTGAATTCTCCAATGTGTTGATTTGCTGTCTATGCAACTACAAATCTAACATAATCACTTGGGAATTCAGGCTTTTTTTGTTGCCCTATAATTTTTCATCGGACAGCAGTGATGCCTCATGAATTATTGCTGGATAAATATTGTCTTTATTGTAATTTTTAGCTTCTAATTATGTCATTATGATAGATATTGTTCTTGGTAAGTATTGTCTTTATTGTAATTTTTAGCTTCTAATTATGCTATTACGATAGATATTATTCTTGATAAATATTGTCTTTATTGTAAGTTTCAGGTGTTTTTAAAAAAGGAGGGTAGTATATGATAGTAGGCTTAGATATAGGGTACTCAAACTTAAAAGTTTGTTTTGGTACATCGAATAAAGAC
>JALUWF010000362.1 GCA_027019785.1 Mariprofundus sp.
ACACGCTCCCATGGGCCGTAATGGCGCGGCGGAGTACGCCAGGCAACAGGTGAAAGCATCGCAACACGCATATTATTTCTCCGGACACTGTGCATTACGATCTTGCATCCACCGCACGCGCTGCTGCGATTGCGGCCATATTGACGATGTCATCGACGCTGGCTCCGGTCTGAAGCACATGGGCCTGATGCGGCAGGCCGAGCAGGATCGGGCCAATGGCTGTGCCTCCGCCAAGTTCACGCAACAGCTTGTAAGCAATATTGCCGGCCTGCATGGTTGGAAAAATCAACACATTGGCCGGCTCTTTTAATTTACTGAACGGGTAATGGCCGAGAATCGCGCCATTGACCGCCGTGTCGGCCTGCATCTCACCATCGACGACCAGATCAGGCATACGCTCATGCAGATGTCGGGTCGCTTCAGCCACCTTACGCGTTTCCGGATGATCAACGCTGCCAAAATTGGAAAATGAGAGCATGGCGACGCGCGCGGCACAACCCAGCGAAGCGGCTGTTTCTGCCGCCAGTTCGGCCAGTTCAGCCAGCTGCCCGGCATCCATATCCACATTGACCGTGCAATCCGCCAGAAAGTAGGCGCTGTTCTCCATAATCATCAGATACATGCCATACACATGGTGTTGTTGCCCGTCACTGTCATGTCCGAGCACCTTGAGTATGGGTCGAAGTACATTCGGATAATGCGCCGTTCGGCCGGACAAGACGCCATCAGCAAACCCCTGCCGCACCAGCATGGCACCCAGTATATTGATATCATTGCGCAGCGTTTTGGATGCATCGCCGGAGAGCACGCCACGACGTTTGCGGTGCTGATAATAGGCTTCGGCCAGGCTGTCAAAACGGGTATCATCAAGGGTTGGATCGATCAGCTCAATGTCTTCAATATCAATCTTGGCTGATTGGCATAGCTGCTGCACCTTATCCTTGCGGCCAATAAGAATCGGCGTGGCAATGCCGGTTTCCTGCATTTCCACGGCGGCGCGAACCACGGTTTCATTTTCCCCTTCCGGCAACACCAGGCGAATCGGGTTGGCCTTCGCTTTATCCATAATCA
>JALUWF010000363.1 GCA_027019785.1 Mariprofundus sp.
CGCGCATCAAAATCCTCTGCGGCATGGATATCGCCGAACAGCGTCTACCCCAGGATGGCCGCCTGCTGTTGCGCGAAGGCAATAAAAAATACGAATTTCGCGTCTCCTGCATCCCCAATTCATTCGGGGAATCGCTGGTGATGCGCGTATTGAACAAGGATATGGCGGTTGAGCTGGATGTGCTTGGCCTGCGCGATGAGGATGTCAAACAGTTAGCCACGTTGGCTCGCAAGCCGTACGGTCTGTTATTGGTGACTGGTCCGACCGGTTCCGGCAAGTCCACCACCCTGTTTGCCGTCCTCAAATCCATCGCCCACCTGCCGGCGCATATTCTGACCATTGAAGATCCGGTGGAATCCGAGATTCCGGGTGCCAACCAGATTCAGGTCAATCATAAAATCGGCATGGGCTTTGCGCGCATTCTGCGCAATGTGCTCAGGCACGATCCCGATATCATTATGATCGGTGAAATGCGCGATCAGGAGACCGCTCAGATCGGCATCGAGGCAGCGCTCACCGGCCACCTGATGCTCTCCACCCTGCACACCAATTCGGCGGTGGACACCATCATCCGCCTCAATGATCTGGGTATTCCAAACTATCTGATTGCACCGGCGCTGCTTGGCGTGATCAGTCAGAATTTGCTGAAAAAACTCTGTCTGGAGTGCCGGACCGAACTGGATGCTGACGATCCGGCTTTTACCATGGTCAGGGATATGGGCTTCGCCGCGCAGAAAAAACTGTACCGGGCCGTGGGCTGTGAACATTGCCACCAAACCGGCTATACCGGTCGGGTGATGTCCTATGAATTTCTTGTCGTCAATCAAAACATCCGGCAGGCCATTCACGATGGCGTCAAGGGACAGAAAATGCAGAAAATCGCAGTGGCAAATGGCATGACCGCAAAATCCGATTCCGCCCTGCAGATGGCCGCCGACGGTATTATCGACTATAACGATTTTATTTATTCCGTGATGTAAACATGCGGGCAGACCATGGCCTGCCCGCACTGTCTTCATGAGCGACTATTCCGCTGATTAGATGCTTTTTGACTTCCTCTGTGTACTC
>JALUWF010000364.1 GCA_027019785.1 Mariprofundus sp.
CCCGCAAATAACTCTCTATTCATATGCCGTAACCTTACAACTGCCTAGTTTTGGACAAATAATTTCAACAGCCTTTCCTTTGTAAAAAACAACTGTATGTTTATAATCATCTCCAAGGCGCACACGCTTTTTCCTACTCATGCGTTTGCAGAAAGTGGGGACAGTTTACCTATTTATCAATCTTTTTTCCTGCCAGGCTTAATTGGTAGCAAGTCTTTCCTTGCCAAGTTCTCCGGAATGGTTTCATTTCTGGCCTTCGAGATAATCCAGCAGCGTTTCTGCATTCTTGGCCAACATGTGATAGGCATGCTCAAAACCTTCCGGGCCGCCATAGTAGGGGTCGGGCACATCAAGGATATGACTCGTACCCTCAAACTGGCGCATCATCAAAATTTGTGATGGTGATACCCCCATATTTAGCAGATCACGCCTGTTCTCGGTATCCATGGCAATCAGCCAGTCCCAGTCGCCACAATTTTGCGTAGTGATCTGTTGTGCCCGGTGGTTGCTTAAATCCAGTCCGTATTCACGCGCCTTGCCGGCAGAGCGCGGGTCAGCAGCGCCTCCGACATGCCAGTTGCCGGTACCGGCAGATTCAAAATAATAATGGCCCAAGCCTCGCTTGGCTGCTACCGCCTTGACGATCACCTCGGCCAGCGGCGAACGACAGATATTGCCCAAACAAACGAACAGCACGCGTGTTTTTTTATGCTGCTGCATGGCTGTTTCTCTCCGCCTGAGACAGTTGCAGGTAATTCGGCGACGGGTACGCCGGCACACAACTCCAGTCCATGACCCGCTCGCAGGCCGCCTTTGCCTCAAGCGCCAGCGCCTGACTACGCGATATGCTCAGCGCTGTGCGCGTCCAGCCTTCCAGACTGACCGGTGGTTCATGAACAGAGCAAAACAGGCCCGGTTGACACGTTTCAAGCTGACGCCAACGCAGACAGCAATCCGCTTCCATGGCGTTACCCTGCTGATAACTTCCATAAAACAGTTCGCCGGCTCTGGCATCTTCCAATACCCGAATCGCCTCCTGGCTGTCGGCTTGTCTGGCCGTAATGGCCAGCGAGGAGAGATGCACAATGGGCAGGTGTAACCCTGCATTGATGCCGGCCAGCGTTGCTGCTGCAATGCGTAATCCGGTGAATGAGCCCGGCCCTGCACCCAGCGCCAGTACATCCAGTTGCGTCCAGTTCAGACCGGCTTGTTCCAGTAAACCGTGAAGCGCCGGTGTGATCGCAGTTGAGCGGGTGATGCCAGAGTTGTGCTTATCCGGCGGCAGGATGTGCTGTCGCCCATCGCTGATGATGCACGCCGCGATATTACCGCCAACCGTATCCAGTGCCAGGATATGACTTTGTTTACCTGAACAAACTGTCACAGACGAGCTTTCAGTGCCGTTCGCAGTGCTTCGCCATAGGTTTCATGCTGTAGCCCGAGCACCGCATTGGCCAGTAAAAAGCCGGCCGGATTACCGGCATCAAAACGCTGTCCATCAAGCAGGACGCCATAGACCGGCTCCTCTTTGGCCAGAGCAGAGATGGCATCAGTGAGCTGAATTTCACCGCCGCTACCGGGCTGCACGTCGCGCAGCAGTTCCATCAAACGGGGCGTGAAGATATATCGACCAATAATCGCCAGATGCGACGGCGCCACTTCGGGTTGCGGTTTTTCGACCATATCAGTCAGCCGCAACAGCCCTTCTTCCTCAGCCTGGTAGGCAACGATGCCGTATTTATAGACCTGATCAGCAGGCACCTGCATCAGACCCAGCACCGAGTAGCCGGTTTGCTCGTACACCCGACGCAACTGCTGCATGGCAGGCTCATCACTGATAATCAGCTCATCAGCCAGTGAAACGCCAAATGGTTCGTCCGCAATCCAGTGGCGGGCGCACAGAACAGCATGACCCAGACCTTTGGCCTCCTTCTGACGCACATACACCACTTCGGCCATGCGAGATACATGAGACACTCTTTTGTAGAGCTTCTCCTTGCCTGCCTTTTTAAGGTTTGCTTCCAGTTCAGCAGAGATATCGAAATGATCTTCGATGGCACGCTTGCCGCGCCCTGTGACGATCACAATCTGCTCCATGTCCGCTGCCAGCGCCTCTTCCACACCATATTGAATCAGCGGTTTGTCGACAATGGTCAACATCTCTTTCGGACTGGCCTTGGTGGCCGGCAGGAAACGCGTTCCCATGCCTGCGGCAGGAAAGATGATTTTACGTACCGGCTTCATTGAAAGCCCCCTCCTAACCCGGCATAGCCGGAATCAACAAGTTGAACCACAGAGACGTTCCGTTTTTACGCTGTGTCCTCTGTGTCCTCTGTGTCCTCTGTGGTGAATGCTTTTAACTTACTTCTTATTTTAGCAATCAACCCAAGACAGGATGCAGTATAGCACAGTTTTATGACTTATGAGAGTCGTCCATAAGAATGCAAACCGGAAAGGTACATATTCACACCAAGAAAACAGAATACGGTGACCAGAAAGCCGGCCACAGCCCACCAGGCCAGCGCCTTGCCATGCCAACCGTGCGACACGCGTGCATGCAAATATGCACCATAAGTCATCCATACAATCAGCGCCCATGTCTCTTTCGGATCCCATGACCAGTAGCCGCCCCAAGCCTCAGAAGCCCAGGCTGCGCCCAGAATCGTGGCCAGGGTAAAGGCGGGGAACCCGATCGCCACGGCCTTGTAGGCCAGCTGATCCAGCTGATCCAGCGAAGGGAAAATTTTCAGCATCTTGGAGGTTCCACCGTTGGCTTCCAACCGGAATCGCACAAGATATGCCATGCCTGCACCGCAAGCTACCGCAAAAGAACCATATCCCACAAAATTCATCGGCACATGAATCTTCATCCAATAGGATTGCAGGGCCGGAACCAGTGGTTTGATATCAGCCTGACCAACGGAAGCCAGCCATATATCGAAGAATACGGCCGCCGATACCAGTGTCAGCACAAAGGCGCCCATGGCTTTGGCTTGGTAACGTTTTTCCAGCGCCAGATAAATCGCCGTGGTGACACAACACAGCAAAATGAACACTTCATACAGGTTGGATACCGGAGCATGGCCGATCTCCATATCGAACAAGTAGGATTCATGCCAGCGCAATAGCAGCGAAGAACCGCCCAGATAGAGTCCTGCATAGGCCGACCATGTAGCGATACGACCAATAAATGATTCCGGTGCAAACAGATAAGCGATATAGGATACGGAGGAGAAGATAAAAATTACATTCATCGCCATGATCACGCGGCCAGCAAACAGGTTGGACTGGTCATCATAGGATATCTGATCGGCAGCCGGTTCAAACAGCGCCCAGATGGCAGCCAATATCACCATCAGTACAAAGCCATCCAGCCATGGCACAAAGTTACGTGCCATTTTTGCATCCATCAGCTTAGGCTTGGCTGTGCTGGCAACAATGGCCATGCCACACCCGGCCAACGCTCCTGTACCACCCCAGATGAGGCCTTTCATGCTTAGAATCTGATACAGGAATGCATTTTCTTCATACGCCCCCGTGCCAAATCTGGCCATGGCGGCGATGCCAGCCATAGCTCCTAAATAAGCAGCGAAGCGCAAAAAGACCCAGCGGCTCCGATACAGCGTAGCGGTAAAACCGCCTCCAGCAGTGATTGCAGTCATAACATTCTCCTCTTTGTTTGCTCTGCTGACTCATTCAGCAGGTATTCCAGATTAGACCCTAAAAGCCTGACGGACAAGGCTCAAGTTTTTTGTCCGGCGAAATCTTGATCAAGTTGTGTGAAGATATCATGAAAATACTTAGTAAAAACAAGGTGATTCCGGTTGCCCATGCCGGCCAGGCTGATATGAACCTCTTTCGTCCCCGGTCGGATCACCAACCATAACTTACGGTGCGGCATATAGAACATGATGCATAGTCCGAACACCAGCATGGCGCTACCCAGCCAGACGATATTCATTCCCGGATCCTGTGCCAGTTGCAGACCGGTATAATAGTGTTGCTTGTAGTCGGCCAGCATCGGCAACATTGGCCATGGCAGCTGGGGCAGGATACTGACAGCCTGCAACGTACGCATGGCCATAGCCTGGAAATTTTTCGGCCACTTGCCCTTGTCCGTACCGAACACATCACTCATAGCCTCTTTGAATGCCTGTCTGGTGGAGTCTTTGGAACGTTTGTGCGCTTCGCCAAGGTATTTCATAAAGGCATGAAACAGACGCCACTCATTCGGGTTGGTCAAATCCAGACCCAGCGACACCGTTTTATAATCCGCCTTATCGCCAGAGAGCGAGATCATCAAAAATGAGCCCCGGTTATCGCCCTTGGGTCCGATGAATGGGTTCATGAATGCCTTGATTTTGGCCGGTTTTAAACCCGGGCCGCGTATTTCATAAACTACTGCAGGCCCCAGATCCTGGTAATCCTTGGGCTTACCAGGTTCGGCCATATTCTCCACATTGTAAGGCTTGAAATCGTCGAGTGTCAGTGAGACGCCACTCTTTTTATCCGTCCATGTCTGGTAAACCTGTGTTTTGGCCGTGCTAACTGCCCCCGTCCCATCCAGGTGGAACAGTTTGAAGGTAATATCCGAACCGCCATCGCCGAAGCTGGCCTGATAGATACGCACGCCTTTATAATACAACGGTTCATTAACTATAATGTCCTTGGTCAACACCGCTTTGCCATGGTCAATAATCGTCAGGTTGCTTTTAAACTCTCTGGGGGCACCGGTGGGAAAGAAATCAATGGAAAAACTGTTGCAGTGCACATCGAACGGCATCTTGAGGTGCCCCGTTTCGGTACCCTTCAAAAAGTCTATCTCGTTTTCAGATGCCCCTTCCGGCACAGCCATATTACCGCGAAACCCGAACTCCTTACCGACCCAGCCGCCGACTAAAACCACCAGAATAGCCGAATGCACCAGAATATAACCCCACTTGTTCCAGCGGCCTTTATCGGCTCTGATATAGTGGTTTCCATCCTGCTCGCTGTCTTTGAATTCCCAGCCGTCCAGATGCTGATGAAAAGCATCCTGTAACTGCTCAGTGTCCGTATCTGCAGGCAGATGCCATTCATGCAGATGTTGAAAACGCTTCAGCGATTTATCGGATACGGGCACCTTACGCGTACGCATATCCTTGAGCATTTTTGGAATATTGCGCCACAGGCATGATGTCAGAGAAACCATCAAAAAACCGAGGATACTCATAAACCACCAGGTATGGTACATATCGAACAGTCCGAGCGAACGGAATACCCAATACCACATTGGGCCGAACTGTTGCAGGTAGTCAGCCTGGGCCTGATTTTGCAGTAACACCGTGCCAATAACCGACGCGATGGACAGCACCACAAGCAGAATAATAGCTAGCGACATCGAACCGATTCGCTGCCACAATGATTTCAATAGATCGGGAAATATTTGCATGCGCGGCATGTTAGCCATTCATGACGGCGGCGTCATTGCCGGATTGTGGTGGAATCATTGCGCCATATACGTATAATAGATGAGGGATTGTCAGAGCCACTAACGCCGATCAGGCAGCCGTTCAGATATTGATGCGAGCGCATCAGCAGCTTGAAGCCCGGTTGTAGCGGCATGCCTCCTTTACGGTTCAGGCTACTGGAAATAAGCAGCCCGCCACTGGCTGCGGCCAGTTGCCGGGTCTGCAAACCGGCGTCCACGCGCACAGCCAGCTTGCCCCTGTGATAGCAGCAGGCCGGCAGTCCCGGCTTGCCAGAAAATACCAGCGTGAACGGGCCCGGCCATCTGTGACGGGCTATCTGCCGCAACATGGGAGAGTGGTAGCGAGCCAGTGAAAGGGCACGCTTTACAGAGTCGGCCAATAACAGAAACGGGCCGGTTCGCTGTTTGAAATGGATCAGCCTGCTAATGGCTTGCGGCGACTGCGGCACAACAGCGACGCCGGGCAAGGTTGCGGTTACATGCGCGACCATCCCCCCTTGTCTGAGCAGGGCGGCGCTGCGCAAGGCCGCCAGTTTGGTCTGAGTACGGCGGTTCTTGCTCACCGGGCTATACCTTAAACAACAACGCTCCAGATGGCTGAATTTTTTGCGCATCAGCGGGCTACGCTTCAGAAAGAATCGCCTCGGCCTGAGCAGCGCGATCTTCCGTCAACATCCGCGCCAGTGCAACATCATGGACCGCCAGTATTTGCACTGCCAGCAGGCCAGCATTCTTTGCACCATTGATGCCCACCGTTGCTACCGGCAGGCCCGGCGGCATCATCACAGTCGAATGCAGGGCATCTTCACCCTGCAAAGGGCCAGCGGCAATCGGCACGCCAATCACTGGTTTCACCGTTTTTGAACAGACCACGCCGGCCAGATGCGCGGCCATGCCAGCGGCGCAGATAAATACGCCGCACCCTGCACCTTCGGCATCTATCACTGCCTGAATGGTGGCTTCAGGGGTTCTGTGGGCCGAGCGAATCATGGTTTTATAAGATACGCCAAAAGCTTCCAATACATCCTCGGCCGGCTGCATGATGGCTCGGTCAGATTTACTGCCCATCAATATCAATACATTCAAAGGTTCCA
>JALUWF010000365.1 GCA_027019785.1 Mariprofundus sp.
TCAATATACCGATTTAAATTCAACGTGCCTCCCGGTTCCCAAGCACGAGTTTGTCAGGGATGCTGATAATTGAAAAGCACTTGCTTGATTTCTTTCAGTACAGTTGATTCAAAGTGCTGCTTATGGCAAAAATCACATTCTACACATGGCTGGGATTTGACTTATATCTCTATTTAAAAAATACAGACTCATCGCTGCCATTCATTTTAACCGACAAAAACTCTATATCAGGGATATGCTGACACATGCGGAATATGACAAAGAGAGGTGGAAGAAATGACATCAATTCAAATTGCAGGTGCGGTCAAAGCATGGCATAACCTTCAACATTATATCCCCTTTTTGCGCCCATGTATGGGCGCTCTGATGACTTCGCCAGAAGACATCACAGTTGATGCGCATCGAACCAGTTATTACCCGTGCCAATATCAACAATCAGCGGGACGCTTAAATCTACAGCCGATTCCATGCAATCCCGTATGATCGTTGTGATGGTTTGTGTTTGTGCGGCGGGCGCTTCCACAATCAGTTCATCATGCACTTGCAGGATAATGGCTGCATCGGGTGCTTCTTCTTTCAGGCGCTGATGCAGCCGGATCATGGCGACTTTGATGATATCGGCTGCCGAGCCTTGCAGCGGCGCATTGATGGCGGTGCGTTCGGCATAGGCGCGGCGCATGCCGTTTTTGCTGTTGATTTCCTGCACATAGACACGGTGGCCGAGTAGCGTTTCAACGTATTCATCCGCGCGCGCTTGTTCCAGCGTGGCATCCATAAATCCGCGTACGGACGGATAGCGGGCGAAATAGGCTTCAATGAATGCCTTGGCCTCCTTGCGTGCTACGCCGAGTTGCCTGGATAAACCAAAGGCGCTCATGCCGTAGAGAATGCCGAAATTGATGATTTTGGCACGGCGGCGCATATCGCCAGTAACATCGGTCAGATCAATATCGTTGACGGCGGCTGCCGTAGCGGCATGAATATCCGCGCCATCGGCAAATGCCCTGGATAGCACGGCATCACCGGAGAAATGTGCCATCAGGCGCAACTCGATCTGGGAATAGTCTGCTGCAATGAGAATATTACCCCTTTCAGCCGTAAATGCTTTGCGGATTTCACGTCCTTCCATGCTGCGAATCGGGATATTCTGCAAATTCGGATCCGATGAGGAAAGGCGGCCCGTGGTGGTGATAGCCTGATTGAATGAGGTGTGTACGCGGCCCGTGCGTGGATGAATCAGTTTGGGCAGCGCATCGGTATAGGTGGATTTGAGTTTGGCCAGTTGCCGCGCTTCAAGAATCAGACGGGGTACTTCATGATCATCCGCAAGGTTTTCAAGCACTTCTTGCCCGGTAGCCCACTGGCCCGATTTGGTTTTTTTGCCGCCCGGGATACTGAGCGTTTCAAACAGCAATACGCCCAACTGTTTGGGTGATCGGATATTGAATGCTTCGCCTGCAGCCGTATGAATCTGCGCCTCCAGTTCGTTAATACGTTCGCCAAAACGGTTTGAGAGTTCACCCAGTTTGGCGGCATCGATATGCGCACCTTTCCATTCCATATCGGCCAGTACAGATGCCAGCGGCAGTTCGATTTTATCATGGCGTTTCAGACGATTTTCTGACGCCAGTCTGGTTCGGAGAAAGTGGGTCAGCCTGAGTGCGATGTCAGCATCTTCAGAAGCATAGGGCAGTGCGGTTTCAATCGGAACCTGATCAAAACAGATTTGTTTGGCACCTTTGCCCGCCACTGCCTCGAAGGCTATGCAGTGATGAGCCAGATAATCTTCAGCCACGCTGTCCATTTTGGGTGGATATTTAGCCGGGTGCAGCGTGTATGCGAGTAGCATGGAATCAGCAGCAATACCGCGCAGTTCAATGCCGGCGCGGCGCAGTACCTGTTTGTCGTATTTCAGGTTGTGGCCGCATTTGGCTATGTTTTTATCTTCCAGAATCGGCCGCAATACATCCAGCACATGCTGCAATGGCAATTGTTTGGGCGCGGGCGTGAGTAAATCAGCGGCGCGATGACCGACCGGCACATAATAACCTTCACCGGCTTTAACGGAGAAAGAGATACCGACGATATCTGCATCGTGGGTTGCCAACGAAGTAGTTTCCGTATCCAGCGCAATCAGTGTCGCTTGCTGCAGTGCCTGCAGCAAGGTGTGAAAGGCGGATTCGTTATCTACCAGTATATCTGTACGGGGAAGTTCGGGTGGTGGATGGACTTCCTGATCGATCTGAATCCGGGCTTGTTCAGGTTGCGCTGGGGGTGTTGGTGCAGCTGTATCGGTACTACTTGCATCGTCATCACTGAATTCAGCCAGCAGGCGGCGGAATTCCAGACGGGAAAAGAGATTTGCCAGTTTTTGTCGATCCGGTTGTTGCACAGCCAGATCATCGAGCTTCACGCCCACATCAACCTGATCATCCAGCTTAACAAGGCGATAGGAGAGGCGTGCGGACTCGGCAAATTCGATCAGATTTTCACGCCGTTTGGTCTGCTTTACTTCGCTGGCATGGGCCAGTACCCCTTCCAGATCACCATAGGCTTCCAGTAGCAAGACAGCCGTTTTCGGGCCGATACCGGGTACGCCGGGGATGTTATCCGCCGAATCACCGGCCAGCGCCAGCAGATCGTGAATCCGATCCGGGCCGACTCCCCACTTTTCTTTCACTTCATCCGCGCCGTAATCCTTTTTGCGCATCGTATCGAGCATCCAGACTTTATCGCTGATCAGTTGCATCAGATCCTTGTCGGTCGAAACGATGGTGACATCCCAACCTCTGGCTTCAGCCTGTCTGGCCAGCGTGGCGATCACATCATCCGCCTCATAATTCTCGATGCAGATGCGGTTGAGTTTGAATGCATCGGTCAGTTCAAACACGGTGGGCCATTGCGCCGCCAGCTCTTCCGGCATGGGCGGGCGATGCGCCTTGTAATCGGCATACATCTTGTTGCGAAAGGTGCCGCCTTTGGGATCGAAGGCGACGGCGACATGGGTTGGGCTCAGCTCTTTGAGGATACTGCGCAGCATCTGCACATAACCGAAGATAGCGTTGGTCGGTTCGCCTTTTGAATTGGTAAGGTTGTGTTTGACGGCATGGAAGGCGCGAAACACGTAGTTGGGACCATCGATCAGAACTAAATGGGGCATGCGCCAAGCCTGCCGTCTTCACACAAATCGCGCCACAGCGAGTTGCCCGACGGGAACCCTTGCACACGAACTATACCTGCGTTCAGGGCGTACTATCGGATGTTGGCGGCGGCAGTGTTTATGATTCAACGACCACTGTTCCACAAGATATTACCTATGTTCTATTCCATAATCGGTAGTGAAAGGGTATTTAAGAGGAGTGGCTATAGCCACTCCTTTTTTGATAGGGTCGGCGCATTGAATTGACAGGAGGTGTGATGTTCGGAATGTTGTTATGTTCGGAACGTTCAGGATGATAAATCCGTTCAGTTGTATGAAGTTTGTTGTGCCGCTGGTTATTATGCTTGTCGGATCCTGCCCTGCATCTGCTGTGGAACTGCAGGCAGGGATCGGATATGAATGGTGGCAATATTCCGAGCAGGATACGATACCTGCCGCCTTTGGCGGCGGTCGTCTTGATTCACATGCGCAAGGTTGGGGCGTAGCGCCAGATGTGAAGGCCATGCAAATGTTGGATGATTGGCAGCTATACCTGCATCTCTCGGGATTGGTTCCCTTCAATACGACGGAAACATTTCCAAACCACCGGCAGAGCGACCAGCTTTCTATTGCACAAGTGCGAACTGAGCTTGGTTTTGATTACATCCAACCCGCCACCAGTTTTGGTTTGTGGTCGGCATACAATTGGCAACAGCAGTCCCGAAAACTGTTTTCTGTTGGCGGGGTTCGCGTCATCCCCGCCGGAAGAGAACCGGTGCATGAGACGATCTCAGTCGTGTTGGTGGGTGTGCATGCATCCGTTTCCCACCTGTTTTATTCGCTTGGCCGATTACAATTGAACGCCAAAGCAGGGATTCCGGCCTATGTCCATGTGACCAATTCACTGCTTTCCATCAGTGATACGTTCAGCAAAAGGCGTGGATGGGAGGCTGATGCAGGGGTGTCACTGCAGATGGATCAGTTTATGAATACCTCGACGGATGTCAGTTTCACATTACGTTATCGCTACAGAGAGTTGGGCGGCGATGCAAAACCTTCAGGGTTCTGGCCCAGAAATGTTTGGCAGACGGTGCTGGCATCGGCTGATTTGAAGTGGTGAATCAGGCTATGTTTTTTCTATTGGCGGGTGAAAACAAATGTATGTTCGGATGATAGTTCCTCGTTATAGGAATAGTCAGCCAGATTGAATGTTTTGATCGTTTCAGCGTCGCTGATGCGATGCTGAATGATAAAGCGGCTCATCAGGCCGCGTGCTTTTTTGGCGTTGAAGCTGATGATGCGGTAAACGCCTTTGCGGTACTCCTTGAATACCGGCGTGATGATGCGACCCCGGATATTGACAGTGTTGATGGATGAGAAATACTCTTTGGAAGCGAGGTTGATCAGGATATCATCCCCCTGATCGGCCAGAGCCCGGTTGATACTGTCGGTAATGGTGTCGCCCCAGAACTGGTAGAGGTTGCGGCCATGGTTGGTGGCCAGCCTGGTTCCCATTTCAAGGCGGTAGGGCTGCATCAGATCCAGTGGTCGCAACACGCCGTACAGGCCGGAAAGTATACGCAGGTGCTGCTGGGCAAAGTCAATGTCATCAGTGCTCAAGGTGGTGGCGTCGATGCCCTGATAGACATCGCCGGCAAAGGCGAATAGCGCCTGCCTGGCATTGTCCGGCGTGAACGGCGTATGCCAATCCTGATAACGCTGCATATTCAGATCGGCCAGTTGCATGGAGAGCTTCATTAAATCGGCGATCTCAAAACTGTCTTTTTCGCGCATCACGGCAATTAGTTCCGACGCCTTGTCCAGCTGCTCGGGCTGACTATAGTCGGCGACAGGAACCGGGGTGACGTAATCGAGCTTTTTGGCGGGTGAGATGGTAAACAGCATGGGCCTATACTATGATGACTTCGTAAGAAGTCATCAGGGCGCCCATGGATGGGCGCGCAAATCAAAGGATTGTTGACTATGAAATTTGATCGATACTACATTTCTGCTGAAATTAAACAGAACCTGCGCCGATTGGAGTTCAACCGGCCAACCGATATTCAATTCAAGGCCATCCCCTCCATACTTGAGGGTGAGGATGTATTGGCGGTGGCGCAGACAGGCACGGGTAAAACGGCCGCCTTTGCGATTCCAGTCATTGATAAAATTCACCGTTATAAAAGCAGCAAGCGCGCTTATGGAATCAAATGCATTGTCATGGCGCCAACGCGAGAACTGGCGGTGCAGATTGGCGAAGTTTTCAAGAGTATTGCCAAACATACGCGGGTTAAAGTGTTCACGCTGCACGGCGGGGTCGAGCAGGATCGCCAGATCGCCAAACTGCAGGATGGCATTGATGTGCTCATCGCCACGCCCGGACGCATGTTCGATCTGATCAATCAGCAGGTGATTCGACTGGAGAGCGTCTCCACGCTGGTGCTCGATGAAGCCGATCACATGCTTGATCTCGGCTTTATTGAAGATATTAAATACATCAAAAAAATGCTCAGAGGCAAGCATCAGACGCTGTTTTTCTCGGCCACCATCAATGACGAGATCAAAAAGCTGGCCTATTCGCAGGTGACAAGTGCAGCGATTCGTATTCAGGTGTCGCCGAAAGATCGAATTTCTAAAAATGTATCCCATGCTGTGATGTTTGTGGAGATGGAGGATAAACGGTTTTTCCTGCAACGCTTTTTGCAGGATCATTCCGAGGCCAAGGTGATTGTATTTGTCCGCACCCGCGTGCGCGCCGATCGCGTGGTCAGGGCGATGGAGCGCGTTGGTATTGAAACGGTGAGTATCCACGGCGATAAAGATCAGTCCGAACGCGCGGTTGTGATGCAAGCGTTTCGTGATGGTGTGCAGCGTGTGCTGATTGCCACCGATGTGAGCGCGCGTGGTATTGATGTGCCGGATATAGAATATGTGATCAATTATGATCTGCCGGAGAAGGTGGAAAACTATGTACACCGGGTGGGGCGAACAGGACGGGGGGTGAATAAGGGCGAAGCGATTTCATTCTGTAGCAGCGAAGAGCAACCGCTGCTCGAAGCGGTCCAGAGCTTTATCAGCAAGCCTGTCGAGGTGATGGACGTGGACAGGAATACCTATGCTTCCATTACCAGCGCGTCACAGAGCCTGGAAACGCTGGTGGCTGAACATGAAGCATGGTTGAGCGGCGCAGGGAAAAAATCGAAAAAAAGGAAAAAGAAATGATAGATGAACCTGTTGAAGGGATGTTATCAGCACATGAGTCGAGGCTGCTGGGTTGTCTGATGGAAAAACAGATGACCACGCCGGACTATTATCCGCTAACGCTTAAGGCGTTGACGGCGGCGTGCAATCAAAAGAGCA
>JALUWF010000366.1 GCA_027019785.1 Mariprofundus sp.
GTGCCTTCTGGCAAAGTTACATTGCCAGTCACATCGGTGGTGCGGAAATAAAACTGAGGACGATAACCATTAAAGAATGGTGTATGACGACCACCTTCATCTTTGGTCAAAATGTAGGCTTCAGCCTTGAATTTTGTGTGTGGGTGAATGGAATCAGGTTTTGCCAATACTTGACCGCGTTCAACATCTTCACGCTTCAAGCCACGCAACAAAGCACCGATATTATCGCCAGCTTCACCACGATCCAACAACTTACGGAACATTTCAACACCAGTACATGATGTTTTCTGTGTATCACGAACGCCAACGATTTCTACTTCATCGCCAACATTAATCACGCCAGCTTCAACACGACCTGTAACCACAGTACCACGACCAGAGATGGAGAACACATCTTCAATCGGCATCAAGAAATCCAAATCAACAGCGCGCTCAGGGGTAGGAATAGTTTCATCAACTGCTGTCATCAAGCGATGAATAGAAGCTTCGCCAATTTCAGACTGGTCACCTTCCAAGGCTTTCAATGCAGAACCGATAATGACTGGGATGTCATCACCTGGAAAATCATACATATCAAGAAGTTCACGCACTTCCATTTCAACCAATTCAAGCAATTCTTCATCATCAACCATGTCTGCTTTGTTCAAATAAACGACCAAATGCGGCACATTGACCTGACGAGCAAGAAGAACATGTTCGCGAGTCTGTGGCATAGGACCATCAGCAGCAGAAACAACCAAGATACCGCCATCCATCTGTGCTGCACCTGTAATCATGTTCTTCACATAATCGGCATGGCCTGGGCAATCCACATGAGCATAATGACGCGCTTCAGTTTCATATTCTACATGGGCAGTGGCAATCGTAATACCGCGTTCGCGCTCTTCTGGAGCACCATCAATATCGCCGTAATCTTTAAACTCAGCTCCGCCTGTTAAAGACAAAACTTTAGTAATTGCTGCTGTTAGTGTTGTTTTACCATGATCCACATGCCCAATAGTACCAATATTTACATGTGGTTTGGTCCGTTCAAACTTTTCCTTTGCCATTTC
>JALUWF010000367.1 GCA_027019785.1 Mariprofundus sp.
GAGGTGCGACTTCAGTCGCGCATTGATGCAATACTTGGCACGGCTGAAGCCGCACTTCCAGCGTTTATAGTTTTTCCTTTGCGTACCTTTGCGTCCTCTGCGGTGAAAAAGGTTTTGATTTTGTTTGGATTTTGATTGTAATCCAGCAACTCTAAATCGTGTGCTTGCGATACGGAAGGGCCTGCTTATGCTGCGCTGCTATGTCTGCTGTTTCATCCACGTCCCAACTTAATGAAGAACAGTATCGTGCCGTGTTTCATCGCGGTGGGCCGCTGTTGGTGCTGGCTGGCGCGGGTTCGGGCAAGACGCGTGTGATTACCGAACGCATTGCTGCGCTGGTGGAGCGCGATGTGCCTGAAAAGGCTATTACGGCAGTGACCTTTACCAACAAGGCGGCGCGCGAAATGCGCGGGCGTTTGCAGGAACGGCTTGGTGAAAAATCCAAAAAATTGCGCATCTGTACGTTCCATTCGCTGGGGCTGGCGATTGTACGCGAGCATGCCAAACTGGCAGGCCGGCGTGCGAATGTGTCTATCTTTGCCGGAGCCGAGCAGAAATCGGCCATGAAATCGGTGTTGTCCGAAATGAAGTTGCCCGCCGATGCCGATCAGGTGGATCGAACCCTGTCGCGCATATCGTCGCTCAAAAATGGGCTGATGGAACAGCATGATAATCAGTTGGCGGATGTACGGGCGCACTATGATGAATTGCTGCAACGCATGAATGCAGTTGATTTCGATGATTTGATGGTGTTGCCGATTTCTTTGCTGGAAGAACATGCCGATATTCGCGCCCTGTGGCAATCGCGCTGCCGTCATTTTCTGGTCGATGAATATCAGGATTCCTCGCGCATCCAGTATGCATGGGTGCGGCTGCTGGTGCCGGATGATGGCAATTTGACCGTGGTGGGCGATGATGATCAGTCGATCTATGGCTGGCGCGGGGCGGAGGTGAAAAATCTGTTTCAGTTGCAGCGCGATTATCCTACGCTGACGGTGATTCGGCTGGAGGAGAATTATCGTTCGACCGGCTCGATTCTGGCTGCATCCAACTCCCTTATTGCCAAAAATTCGGAACGGCTGGGTAAAACATTGCGCAGTAATCTGGGACAGGGTAAACCGGTCAGAGTGTGGGAATCGCCCAATCCCGAAGAAGAGGCGCGACGCGTGGCGGGCGACATCAAGGCCAGACGCGCCACCTCTGATGTGGAATGGGATGGCTTTTGCGTGCTCTACCGCGCCTCATATCAGGCCCGCGCTGTCGAAATCGCCATGCGCGAGGCGCAGATCCCCTATCATATCAGCGGAGGTCTCTCCTTTTTTGATCGAGCCGAGATTCAGGACGCTTTGGCCTATCTGCGGCTGCTGGCCAACGCCGATGACGACCTGGCCTTTATGCGCGCCATTGCCCGTCCGCGCCGTGGTATAGGTGCCAAAGCGCTGGGCGATCTGGGCGATTTCGCCATGCACAATGGCTGTTCGTTGCTCGGTGCTTGTACGCATGAAGATTTGACGCATCAGCGGGCGGTGAGTTTACGCGAATTCGGCGATATGATGGCGGCGCTGGAATTCCAGTTCAGGCACGGAGAGGCTGATGAAGCCTTCGATGCCTTGCTGGATATGACTTTGTTGGAAGCCGCTATCCGAGCCGAAGCCGATAGTGAAGACATTGCCGAGCGCCGCATGGGCAATCTGATGGAATTACGCCGTTGGTGGATTTTGCACACGGAAAAGGGTGGTGATCTGCCCGATTTCTTGCAACATATATTCCTTCTGGCCGATAAAAGCGATGATGACCCCTCTGGTCAGGTGCGTTTGATGACGGTGCATGGAGCCAAGGGTCTGGAGTTTGATCACGTTTATGTGATCGGCATGGAAGATGGCATTTTCCCGCATTCATCGGCGCTGGAAGAGAATCGCATGGAAGAGGAGCGCCGCCTAATGTACGTGGCCATGACGCGGGCGCGTTTTCATCTGACCCTCAGTTATGCGCGCGTACGCAGCCGTTTTGGTCAAAAAGAAAAGACTGCGCCGTCGCCATTTCTGACAGAGCCGGATCAATCGGTGATGCGCTGGGTGGATAAGGAACTTGACAGCGAAGAGGCCAAAGCAGAAGCCGAAGACCACATGGCCGCCATGCGCAAGGCGCTGGGGCTGGATTGACTTTTTAACCCGGACTATTCAAAAATACTGCCGCGCCCTCGCTTGTTCATTTGTCCGCAACAAATCCCTCGTACCCCAGGGCATAATCTCTGGCGCAAGCGCCATTCACCTGATCAGTCGTCCGTATGCACAGCTACGCACTTCTTCCTCGGATCAGTCGCTCAGATCGATCTGTGCGATAGTCAGGCCCATGGCCTTGGCTAATCTGGTGAGCGTATCCTCTCGGGTTTTGCCACCGGCACCCGAGGGCGAGCGCGGGCTGTTTCATGCCTGCGCGCGCCGCCACAGCAGACTGCTCCATGCCAAGGTGTTCACGCCATGCGCGTACAGGGTGGACATCCTCCAGTGCTATCCGTTCTACCACAGCATGGGGGATGCCATCACGCAGTGCGCGGTGACGTTTCAGGGTTGGTTCAATCGCCTCGAACTCATCCCACGGAATCACGGCAAAGGCTGGTTGCCCATGCTGTTCGATAATCTGGACTTCAGTAAGTTCGTTCATCTCGCTTTTTTACCTCCTCAACACTGATGATCACCGGCAATCCTTCGATCAAGTCAATAAAATGTTATCCATGGCGATACACTGTGGTGAAAATGTTTTGATTAGTTTTCGAGGCTAATGAATTTGAACCGGTAAGGTGTATCTTCTCCGCCGACCGTAATGATGTCCCCATCTTTAAGCTTGGCCTGACCACCGCTATCGCGGCCTCCGATTCTGTTTGTGCCGATAGCTGTACCACAGGCACTATTACGATCAATCAGAGCATACCCGTCGCTGTTCTTTACAATAGTAAAATGCTCTCTGGAAATATTCATTGGTCGTTCCGGATCCATTAAATAGAGATCATTATTGGGATCATGATCGGTAAATTTGACTCTCTCGATCCGTGTCAGTTTGCCATCACTGTTTTTGATGCGTGATTCTCTACCGACGCTAAATGGGAATTGATTTATTTGTATGAAACCATGCCTCAGTTGTCCTCGAGGAGCACAGGCATTTGCTTCCGGTGTGATGGCTTTTAAAACTGCCTTCGGGGTCAGCAGTTGTAAGATGGATGTTTTGTCATTCATGGGATTGGCCTCCATAGATTGTCTGTATATTTGATATGTTCCTCAGTGAGCAAGAATGATGCCGATGCATTTTAGGGGGGAGGCATGATTTTTTTGCACCTTCATCACTTGTGCAGCGACACAAATATCTTTTCTGCCAGCTTTTCTGAAATGCCATCGGCATGAGCCAGTTGTTGGCGGCTGGCTTTTTTGACACCTTCGATACCACCGAAATGTTTTAATAACACAGCCCGTTTGTTCGGCCCGATGCCGGGAATACTATCCAGCGCGGAAGTGAACATACTCTTTTTCTTGCGTTTTCTCATATAGGCCCCGGCGAAGCGATGGGCTTCATCGCGCACGCGTGCGATGAGTAGCAGGGCGGGGGAGTGACGACCGGGTTGTAACGGCGCGTCGATGCCTGTTTGTTCACGTTTTAGCCAACCCGGCCACAAGGTTTCTTCACCGATCTTGCGTGAATCGCCTTTGGCGACACCAACCAGTTTTAAATCGTGCAGGCCGGCATCAGCGGCGCATTGCAGAGCCACGCCCAACTGCCCGCGGCCGCCGTCAATCAGCATCAGATCGGGGCATGGGATGGAGTTTTCCTGAATGGCTCGAAAAAAACGTTCCAATACAGCGGCCATGGCGCCGTAATCATCGCCTTCGATCACCTGACTGCTAATACCGTCGAGTTTGTAGCGGCGGTAGAGATTTTTCTCCGGCCCCAGCCAGCCGGCAAAGGTGATGGCGGCGACCATCTGCTTACCGCCAAGATGGGCGTTATCAACAGCGGCAATGCGTTCGGGCGTGGCATCCAAAGCAAACAATTCAGCCAGCGATTCAAAGGCGGCTTGCTGATTCTCCTGTTTGCGGCTGGCAACCAGCTGTTGACCTGAATGGTGAACCTGTTGCAGCCATTGCAGCCGGATGCCGCGTTTGGGACAGTGTATACCGGTTTTTGTTCCGGCCCGTATGATTGAAATCAGGCGCTGAAGTTCGGTCAGATCTGGTTCTGAAGCGGACAGGATAATCTGTTTCGGAGGCGTTTGTTGACCATACCGCTCGATAAACAGGGATTGCAGGATTTCAAGATCATTGGCATCGTCGGCCTGATCAATGCGGATGTTGGTGCAGCCCAGGTCGCGGCCAGCCCGGCGAACGCCAATGCTGGCCGCGACGCTGGCCTGATGGCGGATTAACGTGATGGCGTCGACATCATCCGGCAATGCGCTGTTCTCGGAGCCGGCCAACACGCTGCGCAGGGCGCGAATACGATCGCGTAGTACGGCGGCCTGTTCAAATTGTTCTATTTCCGCCGCCTGCTGCATCATTTGTTCCCAGCGTTTGATCAGCGCCTCATTTTTACCCTTCAGGAATCGGCGCACATCATCGACTTGATGGCGGTACTCGGATGCTGAAACAAGATTGCAGCAGGGGGCCGAGCAGCGGCCAATCTGATGCTGCATGCAGGGGCGGGAGCGGTTGTTGAATACCCCGTCCTCGCAATCCCGAAGACGAAAGATCGACTGCATTTCGTGCAGGGTGGCGTGCACTGCGCCGGCGTTCGGAAACGGGCCGAAATATTCGCCCGGCAATGATCGATTTCCACGATACGTCAACATTTTTGGATAGGTTTCATCGGTGAGCAGGATATAGGGATAGGATTTGGAGTCCTTCATCAGCACGTTGTAGCGAGGTTTGAGCTGTTTAATCAGATTATGTTCGAGCACCAGCGCTTCGGCTTCCGATGCGGTGATGGAAAAGGCGATATCCCTGATCTGTTGCGCCATGGCCAGCGTGCGCGGCGATTCAGGACGGCGCTGAAAGTAACTGGAGACACGCTTTCTCAGATTGCGCGCTTTGCCAACATAGAGCACTTTACGATGCTCATCGAGCATGCGATAGACGCCGGGCTCGCGCGGCAATTCGGAGAGGGGAACCGGAGACTCAATCCACATGGCTGCCAAGCGTTACGCGAGGCACCTGTTCGGGCAAGTCTTTTTCTGTCCAGCTTGTTTCTATCCTGCCGCGTTGCAGGTGGCGTAATACACAGTCAAAGGCAGCAACCGCAAAGAGCGCAAAGTTACGCAAAGTAAAAAACTGGATATTATGTCCTGCACTCGTACTCTCGCAGTTGCATTTGAAAGCATAGCATTATCAGCGAGCAAACATGATGCCAGTTGATAGACGATATAGTAGATATAGTACAAACATTGGATGAGTAACTGCCAGCCAACAGAAAAACATTTGGCAACAACTCATCATACATTGATAGGGGTCGGCTTTAGCCGCGCATGAGCATACGGCCTGCGCGACTGAAGTCGCACATCCTGGGGGGGCTTGTACTGAATATCGAAGTAGAATCAGTTACAGAAAAGCACTACCATCCATTCTGGATAAACTGGAACAGCTACCACTTCTTGTGCCTAATTTGGAAGTTTTTCCTTTGCGTTCTCTGCGACTTTGCGAGAGCCGGTTTTACTACTATGGCTTGCCGTCTGAGAGTATATTATGATTACGTTTCCTGATCCGTCACTGGCTAATGAGGAGGGCTTGCTGGCCGTGGGTGGTGATCTTGAACCTGAGACATTACTGGCGGCTTATAGCAAGGGGATTTTCCCGTGGTATGCTGAAGGGCAACCGGTGCTGTGGTGGTCGCCTGATCCGCGTATGGTGTTGTTCCCTGACAAGTTTCATTGCTCGAAACGGCTGGCGCGGCGAATGCGGCAGGACAGGTACGCCGTATCCTTTGATGGAGCCTTTGATGATGTGGTTGCAACATGCGCGGAAATTCCGAGGCATGGCGAGCATGGCACATGGATTCTGCCGGAAATGAAAGCGGCCTACGGACAGATGCATCGGCTCGGCTATGCCCATTCGATTGAGGTGTGGGAGGGCCGGGCCTTAGTTGGCGGACTGTACGGGATATTGTTAAATCGGGTGTTTTTTGCCGAATCGATGTTCAGCCGCAAGATTGATGCATCAAAAATTGCTTTGGCGGCATTGTGCGATCGGGCGTTGCGGCAGGGATGGAAGCTGATTGATTGCCAGTTTCATACTGCGCATCTGGAAAGTCTCGGCGGGTGTGAGATTAGCCGCAGAGATTTTATTCATCTGATTGAAAATCGACGTAACATTTCTGATTAACAGTTCGACTGTATAAGGGCTGCGGAAAAAATAAAACATCCTCTGTGGTGAGATTCTTTTGATTTTTATGATTTTTATTTCTTGTACACGAGATATTTTTCGCAAGGGCTGGGCTGAAGGTAAAGCGGATGTATGCACTGAAGATTTTCTTGAGCGACGAGGCAGGCCGCGAATCGAAGAACACCTGCCCAGCCTACGGGGAGATATTCGGTCGATTGTTGAACCATTGACTCAAACCGACCCAACCTTTCGTAGTACTCGCATTTACGCACCATTGAGTGCTGATGAGGTTCGCCGTAAGCTCATACAGCATTGCAAGTATAAAGACTCTGAATTGCCATCTACACGCACGCTTCGAAATCACACATATAAAACCAACTGTCCGCAAGGTGATTAAAATTTACAAAAATGGTACTGCTTGCTTCTCAGTGATTAGGGGCGCAAGCTGCTGATTCACACACCCGTTCACGGGTGCGAATTTCTCTAACAGGGAGCGTATAATGAAAAAGATATTATCATATCTGTTACTGGTTCCTGCAATGTTGTTGATTGCCATACCAGCCGTGCAGGCGGCTGATTCGGCTATCAGCACGATGGCAGGCATAGTCATGCATCTGAACCATTATCCGGATAGCAGCGAAATGAAAACGCTGGCGGATATAAGTCATAACCAACACGCGACAAGCGGCGAAAAGCAACTGGCCAATGCCCTGATGCACTTTCACCACAGGGTGACAGAGGGCGATGCCCCGCTGTTGAGGCAGTTGCAGGGCGATGCCGCCGCCAGCGCACAGGAAAAAGAACTGGCCGCGATTCTGCTGGGTATCGCCCATCACCCTTCCGCCAGCGATAAGCAGCGCTTGAGAGCGCTTACTGACGATTAGTTCTTATCGAATATTGAACAACAGAGAGGCGCTCTTATCCGTTGACTCTTTTACAAGTGGTTTTGGGGGCGTCCGTGGTTGTTATGGCTGTCGGTGTTTGCAACGAACGGGCGACATCTGTACGGGAAAGCATGCCGGACAGGCGGCGTTCTTCATTCATTATGGGGATATGACTGATCCCCTGAATGGTGAATATAGACACTGCCTCGCTGACATGCGCACTTTCCGGCAAGGTTATCACAGCCGAAACCATCAATTGTCCGACCACCTCTGGTTTGTTCGAGCGGGTGCCTGCAGGCAGTTTAGTTGGTGCATGGCAAAAATGGCCAGTCCCACGGCTAAACCGCTGGCCAGAAACGGATCGGGTAACCAAATGGCACATGGTTGGATCAGAGTGAAATGTGCTGGTGCGGAGACCGGCGCTCAGAAAACAGAGGTCGCTCATTGAGCGGCCTCTGGATTTTAACGAAAAACTAACCGCTAACGCGGCAGGGTAGTTGCGCCTGTCAGGTATTCATCGACAGCGCGAGCACACTGGCGGCCTTCACGGATGGCCCAGACCACCAGTGATTGACCACGCCGCATATCGCCGGCTGTGAATACCTTGTCGATGCTGGTGGTGTAATCCTGATCATTGGCAGCCACGTTGCCGCGTTTGTCTTTGTCCACCCCCAAATCTTCCAACATGCCTTCATGCACCGGATGCTCAAAGCCCATGGCCAGCGTGATCAACTGGGCTGGTAATTCGAATTCAGAGCCTGTAATTTCGTTCAGTTTCCACTGGCCATTTTCCTGCTGCCACTCCACGCGTACACATTCGATAGCCTGCACATTACCATGATCATCGCCGATGAATCGTTTGGTGGATACCTCCCAATCGCGCTCGCAACCTTCTTCCTGAGAAGTGGAGGTGCGCAGTTTCATCGGCCAGTTCGGCCAGGTCGTCAGTTTGTTCGGAACTTCTGCCGGTTTTGGCATGATCTCCAGCTGGGTGACCGATTCGGCGCCGTGCCGGTTGGAGGTGCCGATACAGTCCGAGCCGGTATCGCCGCCCCCGATGACCACCACATGTTTACCCGCTGCGCTGATGAATTCATTGTCCGGAATATCATCGCCGAGTACGCGGCGGGTGTTTTTGGTCAGAAACTCCATGGCAAAATGGATGCCATGCAGATCACGCCCCGGCACTGGCAGATCGCGCGGCTTTTCAGCTCCGCCGGAGAGCACCAGGGCATCGAAGTCATTGAGCAACTCCTTGGCTGAAATATTACCCCCGATATGCGAATTGACGCGAAATTCCACGCCCTCGGCACGCATCTGCGCCATACGACGATCAATGACGGATTTATCAAATTTGAAATTAGGGATGCCGTAACGCATGAGCCCGCCAATGCGGTTACTCTTTTCAAATACGACTACATCATGACCGGCGCGGGCCAGTTGCTGGGCCGCTGCCATACCAGCCGGGCCGGAACCGACAATGGCGATACGTTTACCGGTTTTAACCTCGGCGATTTTCGGTGTAATCCAGCCTTTTCTCCACCCTTTTTCCACAATCGAGAGTTCGATATTTTTAATCGATACCGCATCGCCGATCAGATTGACCGTACACGCTTCCTCGCACGGAGCGGGGCAGATGCGACCGGTGAATTCCGGGAAGTTATTGGTTGAGTGCAGGATATCCAGTGCCTCATGCCAGTTGCCGCGATAAACCGCATCGTTCCATTCCGGGATGATATTGTTGACCGGACAGCCATGGTGACAAAAGGGAATACCGCAATCCATGCAGCGCGCGCCCTGCGTGGCCATATCATCCGGCAGTTTATAAAATTCCTTGAAATGCATGATGCGGTCGGCGACCGGCGCATAACTCAGATTCTCACGTTCAAATTCCTTGAATCCGGTTGGCTTACCCATGGACTGTCTCCTTTGCCGCTGCTGCGGTTTTTTCAGCTTCGACCTCTGCTTCCACTTCGGCCATGGCGCGACGGTAATCGACCGGAATGATTTTCACGAACTGAGCGGCGAAATCGCTCCAGTTATCGAGGATATATTTGCCGACGCCGGAGTTGGTGTAGTGCACATGCCGTTTGATCAAGGTGCGTACAATATGCTGATCATTCTGGCTCAAAGAGTGCTTGATATCGACTCGACCATGCGTTTCCAGATCAGGCCCCTGATGATCGAGCGCTTCCAGCGCATCGGCTTCAGCAGTAATGGCTTCCAGCGCCACCTGCGCCATATTGCACCGGCTTTCAAATGTGCCATCGGCATCCAGTACATAAGCGATGCCGCCGGACATGCCGGCTGCGAAGTTGCGTCCGGTATCTCCGAGCACCACGATGGTGCCGCCAGTCATGTATTCACAACCATGATCGCCAACGCCTTCGACAACAGCCACAGCGCCGGAGTTGCGCACGGCGAAACGTTCGCCGGCGATACCACGGAAATAACATTCGCCGCTGGTGGCGCCGAACAGCACGGTATTGCCGACAATGATATTTTCCTCGGGCACGATGCTGGATGCTGCCGGCGGATAGATGGCGATGCGTCCGCCGGATAATCCCTTGCCGACGTAATCATTGCCCTCGCCAGCCAGGTCGATGGAAATACCGCGTGCCAGCCATGCGCCGAGCGACTGACCAGCTGTACCCTTCGCCTTGATAGCAATGGTATCTTCCGGCAAACCTTCATTGCCATAACGCTTGGCGACCTCGCCGGACAGCATGGTGCCAAAGGAACGATCAACATTGCAGATCGGTGTTTCGATGACCACTGGCGTCTTTTCTTCCAGTGCCGGTTTGGCCTGCTCAATCAGCTTATTATCGATCAGTTTATCGAGTCCGTGATACTGTGATTCGCAGTGGTGAACGGCTGTACCATTCGGATCAATGCGGTGGAAGATCGGCGATAGATCGAGCCCCTGCGATTTCCAGTGTTTGATGGCTTCATTGGTGTCGAGCATGTCGCAGCGACCAATCATTTCATCAAACGTGCGGAAGCCCAGCTCTGCCATGATTTCGCGTGTCTCTTCGGCAATATACATGAACAGATTGACCACATCTTCCGGCCTGCCGACAAAGTTCTTGCGTAGTTCCGGATCCTGGGTGGCGACGCCGACAGGGCAGGTGTTGAGATGGCATTTACGCATCATAATACAGCCCTCAGCAATCAGGGCGATGGTACCGAATGCCACTTCATCCGCACCCAGGAGTGCTGCAATCACCACATCGCGACCAGTTCTGATCTGGCCGTCGGTTTGCAGCGTCATGCGTCCACGCAGGCGGTTGAGTACCAGCGTCTGCTGGGTTTCAGCCAATCCCAACTCCCACGGTGTGCCGGCATGTTTAATCGAGGTCAGCGGGCTTGCGCCGGTGCCTCCGTCATGGCCGGCAATCACCACATGATCGGCATGTGCCTTGACCACGCCCGCAGCAATGGTGCCGACGCCGATTTCACTGACCAGCTTGACCGAAATATCAGCACTCGGATTGGTGTTCTTGAGATCAAAAATCAGCTGCGCCAGATCCTCGATCGAATAGATATCATGGTGAGGAGGTGGAGAAATCAGGCCGACGCCTGGGGTGGAATGACGTACGCGACCGATACGCTGATCGACTTTATGACCCGGCAACTGGCCGCCTTCGCCCGGTTTGGCGCCCTGCGCCATTTTGATCTGAATCTGGTCTGCATTGGCCAGATATTCAGCGGTGACGCCAAAACGACCGGATGCCACCTGTTTGATGGCCGAGCGCATCGAATCACCGTTTTCCAGAGGCGTGAAACGGGTGCGTTCTTCACCACCTTCGCCGGTATTGGATTTGCCTCCAAGTCGATTCATGGCGATAGCCAGAGTGGAGTGCGCCTCATGGGAGATGGAGCCAAAGCTCATGGCGCCGGTAGCGAATCGTTTGACAATGGCGCTGGCCGGTTCGACTTCCTGCAGCGGAACCGAACAGCAACTCTTGAATTTAAACAGGCCGCGCAGTGTTTTCAGCTTGCCGGACTGGTGATTGATAATACTAGCATATTCTTTGTATAATGAATAGTTAGATGTTCTGACTGCATGTTGTACTTTAGCTATGGCTTCCGGCGTCAACGTATGCTCATCGCCGCGCACGCGCCAGGCGTATTCGCCGCCGACATCCAGTGCATTTTTGTAAATCATGACGCCACGGAAAGCGTCGATATGGCGCTGCGCCGCTTCCTGCGACACTTCAGCAAGGCCTGCGCCTTCAATCTGGGACGGCGTGCCGGTGAAATATTTAGCGATAAACCTACTGGACAGACCAACCGCCTCGAAAATCTGTGCGCCGCAATAGGATTGGTAGGTGGAAATGCCCATTTTGGACATCACCTTGAACAGGCCCTTGCCGATTGCCTTGATATAACGGCTTTCGATTTCCGCGCCTGTCAATTCATCGGGCAACTGCCCCTGACGCTTCATATCGCTCAGCGTTTCAAAGGCCAGATAGGGATTGATGGCTTCAGCGCCGAAACCGGCCAGACAGGCGAAATGATGCACTTCGCGTGCCGATCCTGTTTCAACCACTAAGCCGGTATCGGTGCGCAGACCGGCGCGAATCAGGTGATGATGCACAGCCGATGTAGCCAACAGGGCAGGGATGGCGATGTTCTGCGGATTCATGCCGCGATCCGACAGGATGATAATGTTGAAATGATTGCGCACCGCCTGCTCAGCCTTGTGACAGAGCTCGGTTAGTGCTGTTTTCATTCCTGCCGCACCTTTATCGACCGGATAGCAGGAGGAGAGGGTGATGGTGCGGAAACGGTTGTCGGTGTACTGATCAATATGGCGAATCTTTTCGACATCGACATTGGAGAGAATCGGCTGATGCACCTCCAGTCGCAGCTGCGGTTCCACTTCATCGAGCCCCAACAGATTCGGATTGGGGCCGATAATGGAGGTCAGACTCATAACCATCTCTTCACGAATCGGATCAATTGGCGGGTTGGTCACCTGCGCGAACAGCTGGCGGAAATAGTTGTATATAGGCTTGGCGCGGTTGGAGAGCACGGTCAGCGGGCTGTCGTTGCCCATCGAACCGGTACCTTCCTGACCGGAGACGGCCATCGGCGTGATCAGGAATTTGAGGTCTTCCTGGGTATAGCCGAAAGACTGCTGGCGATGTAGCAGTGTTTCATGGTCAGGTGCAAGAGGAGCCACTTCTTCCGGCAGGTCTTCAAGCTGAATCTGTGTTTTTGCTAACCATTCCTTGTATGGTTTGCTAGTGGATAGTTGCTGTTTGATCTCAGCGTCATCAATGATACGGCCCTCTTCCAGGTCAATCAGCAGCATCTTGCCCGGCTGCAGGCGCCATTTTTTGATTATTTTTTCTTCCGGAATATCGAGCACGCCCATTTCAGAGGCGCCGAGCACTAAGCCGTCGTCTGTGACCAGATAACGCGCCGGACGCAGACCGTTGCGATCCAGTGTGGCGCCAATCTGACGGCCATCGGTAAAGGCGACAGCGGCAGGTCCATCCCACGGTTCGGTCAGGGCAGCATTGTATTCATAGAAGGCGCGGCGGCTTTCATCCATCTGTTTGTTGCCGGCCCATGCTTCAGGAATCATCAGCATGGCAGCGTGGGCCAGCGAATAACCGCCGGCTACCAGTAGTTCCAGTGCATTATCAAAACAGGCCGTATCGGACTGATCCTCTTTAATGACCGGCCACAGCTTGGCCAGATCGTCACCTAACAGTTCGGATTGCATGGAATGGCGGCGCGCATTCATCCAGTTGATATTGCCGCGCACGGTATTGATTTCGCCATTATGCGCCACCATGCGGAACGGGTGAGCCAGTTCCCATGAGGGAAATGTATTGGTGGAAAAACGCTGATGCACCAGCGCCAGTGCCGATGTCATGCGGGCGTCACGCAGATCTTCATAATATGCAGCCACTTGGTGCGACAGGAACATGCCCTTATATACGATTGTACGGCTGGAGAGGGAGGCAGTATAAAACTTGGCGGCATCGTCAAAGTCCAGTGCGGTCACCCTGTGCGTGGCTACCTTGCGAATGACAAATAGTTTCCGTTCAAAATGATCCTGATTGTCACACTGATTGTCACAGTTGTTCCCACAGCCGATAAAGAGTTGACGGATCACCGGTTCACAGTGAATGACGCTCTCAGGCAGGTTGGCACGTACGGCGTCCACCGGTACATCGCGCCAGCCCAGCAGTGTTTGCCCCTCTTCGTTGATTACCTGCTCATAAATGTCCTGGCAGGCCAGACGATGGCTTTCATTTTGAGGGAAAAAGACCATGCCGACACCGTATGCGCCGGCATCGGGCAGCGTTAAGTCCATATCATCGGTAACGGATTGAAAGAAGTCGTGTGGAATTTGCAACAGGATGCCGGCGCCGTCGCCTTCGCGAGGGTCCGCTCCTGATGCGCCGCGATGAGTTAGCCGGTTGAGGATTTCCAAACCTTTTTCAACAATTTCATGGCTTTGATGATTGTTGATGTTGGCAACAAAACCGACGCCGCAGGCATCATGTTCATGGCGCGGATCGTATAACCCCTGTTTGGCAGGTTTCCGGTTCATCGTTGTATGCGAATCACTCATTTTACGTAACCTCACTGGTAAAGGGGCTTTTCGTCAATGCCAGCCAGCGGGAAAAATCATGCAGGCGCGTTGTTTTCTTCATGTTAAAACAGGAACCATGACTATCTGACAGGAAAAACCCAAAAAATTCTCGCTCCCCGGAGCGAAAAGGATGCGCAGACTAGCGAAAGTGAAGGTAATTCTCCAGCCCTGCTGGCAGCCGCTGATTTTCATCAAGTTTAGATGCAATGTTGAAGCAGTATGCATATGAACCGGGCTCGGCTCAAGGCCAAAGACACAATCGTGACGGAGGATGACTTTTTAGCAATAAAGTCTGTATCATCCCCCATGTTGAAGCTGTTGATTTTTGCGCCTATTCATGGGCGCTCTGATAACTTCGTAAGAAGTCATCACAAGGAAGGAGGATAGCATGGCAGAACAGGGCGAGCAGGTGGTGATTGCTGAATTGATGCAATCCAGTGGCGTGAAATTCGGTACCAGCGGTGCGCGCGGACTGGCCGATGATATGACAGACCGGGTCTGCTACGCCTATACAGCCGGATTTCTGCAGTATCTCGCCAGCATCGGCGATATAGAGGCTGGCGGCAGGGTGGCGATCGCAGGAGATTTTCGTCCCAGCACGCCACGCATTATGAATGCGGTAGCTATGGCGGTTGTCGATGGCGGTTGCCAACCGGTTAACTGCGGTTTCATTCCGACTCCGGCCGTGGCCAGCTATGCCATGGCCTCCGGTATCCCCTCAATCATGGTCACAGGCAGTCATATCCCTGATGATCGTAACGGTATTAAATACTACAAATCCAGCGGAGAAATCCTCAAGCACGATGAACAGGCGTTAAGCGCCCGGCAGGTGTGGATTAGCGCCGGTCATTTTGATGCAGCAGGTCAATCTGTGAGCGCAGGGTTGCTACCGCCGGTGGACGATGCCGCCGCCCGCGCCTATGTGGCGCGCTATCTTTATTTTTTTCCTGCCGATTGCCTGTCTGGGTTAAAAATTGGCATCTATCAGCACTCCACAGTTGCCCGCGATATGCTGGCCGAGGTGATGCGGGGATTGGGCGCAGAGGTGATCTGTCTGGGGCGCTCCAAAACCTTTATTCCGGTCGATACCGAAGCCATCCGTCCAGAAGATGTGCAACTTGCGGCTGAATGGGCGGGCGAATATGGCTTTGATTGTATTGTCTCGGCTGATGGCGATGGCGACAGGCCGCTGGTCAGCGATGAACATGGGCAATGGTTGCGCGGCGATGTGGCGGGGGTTCTGTGCGCCCGCTATCTCGGTGCGAAGTGCGTGGCCACGCCGGTGAGCTGCAATTCGGCGGTGGAGAAATGCGGCTGGTTTAAGCGCATTGAGCGCACCCGTATCGGTTCTCCCTATGTGATCGAAGCGATGGATGCGGCGATTGCCGATGGCGCAGCCAATGTGATTGGTTATGAAGCCAATGGCGGTTTTCTCACCGCAACTGATATTGCGCTGGCTGGATATGTCCTGCGTGCCTTGCCGACCCGCGATGCCATGATCGTGCCGCTGTCAATCTTGATGCTGGCCAAGGCTGAGGAGCGGACGGTTGCCGGGTTGCTGGCAACGCTGCCGCAGCGTTTTACCTGTAGTGATCGCCTAAAGAATTTCCCGACTGAACTGAGCCAGTCCCGCCTGGCGGCACTGAATACGGGCGATGAGGCTGCCGATATCCGGGCTGCGGAAGCCCTGCTGGGCGGTGCCTTCGGTTCGGTTGCTTCGATTGATGTCACCGATGGCATCCGCATTACCTTCGCCAGCGACGAGGTGGCGCACCTGCGCCCCTCCGGCAATGCCCCGGAATTGCGCTGCTACAATGAAGCTGACAGCGCCCGTCGTGCGGCTGAAATGAACAGCATCTGTCTGACGATTCTGGCCAGCTGGCAAGAGTCGGCAAGCTGACTGCGGCATCCTCAAAAGCGGAATGACAAACCTGTTTTGTAATTGACATCTGCGTTTTTGACGCCCGTTGGCGGGCGGGAATCCTGTGCGATTTCAAGCACAAATTTCAAATCAAGATGATCAGTCAGTGCAACATGCAGCGCCGTATCATTGAGTAAGCGGTAATCGGGAGTATCTCTCCAGACCGGCTGATAATAGAGGGTATCCTGAAAGCGAACCCGCTTGTTGAATGCATATCGCAGTGCCAGATAGGTATTGCCACGCCAGACATGTGATACTGCCGGGATATTTACTACGGCGAGCAATGTCTCGCGCTCATAAAAGCTGCCCAGGCCAATATGCCACTCCCATGCCTGATGCTGATACGACCAGCGCAAACCGCCACCAAGTAGCAGGCGCAATTTGAGCCGGGCAAATTCATCCTGCTGAGCCTGCAGGAAGCCTTCCAGTCCCCATGTATGATTCCAGGCATAACGATGGCGCAGATGGGCGAATGATTTGTTGGTGTCCCGCACGCCGCGACTTTTGCCGTAACTGAAACTGCCAACCAGCATATCCAGATGCTGTGCATGTCGCCAGATCACACGACCGCTTGTCTGCCCTCTCAGCTTATTGCTGTTGCCGGAGCTGCCGCTGAGCGAAGCCTCCAGCTTCCCGGCTACGCCATCCGTATCCAGAGACAGGTCGAGATCTTCGGCATTGATAATGGCCAGAGCAGTGGTGGGTGCAGTTTGAAGCACCGTAAACAGGAGTAAGAAAAATATCATGATTCGCATACGCCAATGCTAACCTGCATAGTTTGAAAATACTGCTGAATCCGTTACGTAAACCGGCCAGGCATTTATCTGAATCATATAGCATAGATCGAAAGTATATACTCATACAATCAAAACCTTTAAGCGAACCGCGAATGGACGCGAATACACGCGAATACACGCGAATTAAATCAAAAACCTGAACCAAAAAAAGATATTTTCATGGGCTGTGTCAGACACCTACTTTATTCGTTAGATATTCCATTGCCTGCGGTTAGAGTTGGCTCCATAAGCAAACACCTTTGGAGGCCATCATGGGCGATCAAGAGCAGTATAGAATTCAAGATGAGCCATTTTATCAGGCGCAAGCGGATGAAGTGGAACTCTATGAAGCCGCTTATGCCGCACGCTTGCCGGTGATGGTGAAGGGGCCGACGGGCTGCGGTAAATCGCGCTTTATTGAACACATGGCCTGGAAACTGGGTAAACCGATTATTTCGGTGGCCTGTAATGAGGATATGACCGCATCAGATCTGGTCGGGCGTTATCTGCTCGATGCCAATGGCACGCGTTGGCTGGACGGGCCGCTGACCACTGCAGCACGCATTGGGGCAATCTGTTATCTCGATGAGGTGGTGGAAGCGCGTCAGGATACAACCGTGGTGATTCATCCACTGACCGATCATCGACGTACTCTGCCACTGGATAAAAAAGGTGAACTGGTGGAAGCGCACCCGGATTTCCAGTTGGTGATTTCCTACAATCCTGGTTACCAGAATATGATGAAGGATTTGAAGCAGTCTACCAAACAGCGTTTTGCCGCTTTTGAATTTTATTACCCATCCATGGTGGTCGAAACCAGTATTGTGGCGAAAGAAACAGGTATTGATGAGGCACTGGCTGCTCAGTTGGTCAAGATTGGCGAGGCTGCGCGCAATCTGAAAGGGCACGGTCTGGATGAAGGTATTTCAACACGCTTGCTGGTTTATGCTGCAACGCTGATCAAGGGCGGTGTTGCGCCGCGTGCAGCGTGCCGCATGGCGCTGGTGCGTCCAATCACCGATGATGCCGATATCCGCGATACGCTGGATCACGCTATTGATGCGGTTTTTGAAGCAAAAGCTTAAAGCATAAAAACATGCACCGCAGAGGACGCGAAGGACGCAGAGGAAAAGCAAAATGAATCCGATAATTTATGATGTTTTTATCTCTATTCTGAGGAGGTGCAGCTTCAGCCGAGATGGTTGCTACAATGCGCGACTAAAGTCGCACCTCTGTCATTTATTGAATTTGTTTTTGATTTTCTCTGTGCGCTCTGTGACGTGCAGTAGCAAGCCCCGGCACCTCCGGGGCGTGATAGCGCAAAAAGAAGAGGCGTATGGATGCGCAGGTGTGGTCGGTGAAAAATTATGACTGATCTTGTCAGAATCGAAGTATTGCGTGAGCAGTTGGGGCGGACGTTTCCGGCGGTGGATGCGGTGTTCGATGCATGTGCCGCTGAGGCGATTCGCCTGCTGTCTGAACAGAGCGTGCAGACATGGTTGGCGGCTGCGAAGTTTCTGGGCGGCATGGGACGCGGTGCTGAGCCGATGCTGGTATATCTGGAAGAGGGGCCGCGCGTCGCTTCTATGATAGGCGAGAGCGTACTGGATCATCTGAAATCCTTTTCATATCAAATCTCACGAACGCCGAATGCCGATGCCATCGTGCCATTTTTACAGACTGCCGCCGCTGCGGCTGCACGTCTGGAAGATATGGATATGTTCAAGGATTATCTGCAACTGATTGATGATGTGATGCAGCAGACGACGCCATCGGTACACGGTATTGTGGCCATGCATGCCAGCCCTTGCCTGGTGGATTTTCTCAATAGCGTACCATCCCTGTTAAAGCATTTGTCTGTTGGCGGTATGAAAAACTGGGCTGAATTCGGCATCAAGGGTTACCCCGATGATCCGGAAGGTCAGTGCGATTATTTTGCTCTGCAATCGCCGGTGGCACACACTGTCTTGCAGCGCGAACGCCATGGTACGCTGCTGGTTGATCATGAACGGGTGTTACAGATGTATCTGACCGGGCTGTGGGAGATGGAGGCGTCATTCAAGCCGTATTCCCTGCTGTTTGACGAACTGCGTAAGCCGCAGCCGTATCTGGATCAACATGGCGGCATTCATATGCCGGATGTCTATGATGATCTGGAGACGGGTGAGGGATTCGTCGCCGGCGTGGATCGATATCGCGCTGTGTTGGCGCATATTGCGGCGCATAAGCGCTGGACGACTGCGATTGTGGCGGACAATCTGGCCCCGTTTCAACAGCTTGCTGCTGGCATATTTGAAGATATTCGCGTGGACTGGCTGGCCGTACGCGAATGGCCGGGGTTGAAACATTTATTGCTGAAACTGCACCCGAAACCGGTGGAAGGTGCGGTGCCCGATGATTATTGCGGCGTTCACCATCGCCTCGCCATGCTTTCGCGTGCCATGCTTGATCCTGATCACGGTTATCAGGATGAACTGCTGAATACATTTGTGGGCCGCTTTCATGCGTTGCTCGAAACGGCAACGACAACGCAGGATATGGCGACTCTGGCGATTGAGTGGTATGTCAAAGCGCGCCGGGATTCAGATATTTCTCCGAAGTTATTTCTCGATGATATCGAAGTGGAATACCGCGACGATAATCGTCATATGTGGGTATACATCGAGCCTGAAGATGATGATTTCATGCCCGATAGCAGCGATGCCGATGAAGACGCACAGCAGGAATTCGACCTGCCGCCGCGTCATTATGATGAATGGGACGAGCGTTCGCAGGTGTACAGGCCGGACTGGGTGAGTCTCTATGAGCGTTTGCACCCGTCGGAGTCGCCTGCGAAAATCGATGCAGTGCTTGAAAAGCATGCGCATCTGGTCAAGCGACTGAAGGATCTGATGGATATGCTCAAGCCGCAAAACAAGGTACGCATTCGTTTTCAGGAAGACGGGACAGAGCTCGATCTTGATGTGGCAATTCGCTCGCTGATTGATTTCAAATCCGGTTCGCAGCCCGATCCGCGTATCAATATGTCCCACCGCACCGATGGCCGCTCGATTGCGGTGTCACTGTTGCTCGATCTGTCTGTGTCGCTCAATGACAAAGCGGACGGGTGCAGCCAGACGATTCTTGAACTGTCGCAGGAGGCCGTGTCGCTGTTGGCCTGGGCTGTCGAGCAGGCTGGCGATCCGCTGGCCATTGGTGGTTTCCATTCCAATACGCGCCATGAAGTGCGTTATTATCACTTCAAGGGTTTTTCGGAAGGGTGGGACGATGCGGTCAAGGGGCGTCTGGCCGCCATGCAGGGCGCATATTCAACGCGCATGGGCGCAGCCATTCGACATGCCGGACAGGCTTTGAGCGCGCAGCAAACGGACAAGAAATTGCTGTTGGTGCTCACCGATGGCCGTCCGCATGATGTCGATGTGAAGGATGCGGCACACTTGATTCACGATGCACACAAGGCGGTACAGGAACTGGATCGGGATGGTGTTTATACCTACTGTATCAATCTCGATCCCCAGGCTGATGATTATGTGGCGGATATTTTTGGCGCGCAATATACGGTCATCGACCATGTCGAGCGCCTGCCCGAACGTCTGCCGGAGTTGTTTATCAGTCTGACAAAATAACCGCAAAAATGACAGCATGCATGGTACGGCGGGGAGGGGGTCTGCTTGAGTCACTTACGGAAAATATCTTGTGCAGAACGTAGAAGAAATTTTTAGGCGTATTGAATTTTATTTTGGTAATCAACAGGTTAAGTGTTTTCTGCAGTAAAACAAACCTGGCCACGAATGACACGAATGAACACGAATTAAGAGGCGACAAGCAAAAAGTGCTTTAATATTTTAATCAGTGTTAATTCGTGTAATCAGTGGCTAGATTTTCTTGGTTTTTTCAATTTGGTTCCGGTGATGCCGGATTGAGTTCCTGAACCTGTAGTTCATCGAGTTTGCGCATCAGCAGGGCACGCTGTTTTTCCGCGTAGGTGGTCAGACTGTTTTTGAGCGGCGGGAAAGCTTCAACCACGTTGACAAACTCAGTGTATGGCATATGAAAAATTGAGACGCCATGATAAGTGACGATATCTGCGGGACAGCCGCTGCCAAGAACGGCTGCCGTCTCGCCAATCAGTGCACCGGGTTTGAGCGGTTTCAGTTCCTTGACCAGGCCCTCTCCCTGCAGCTGGTAGCACGCTTCACCATGCACAATCAAATCAACATATTGCAACTGTTCCCCGGCCTTGTGGATGGCGACGCCGGCAGCATAGTGCTGCATGTAGCCACGCGTCGCCAGATGACGGCGCATCTGCAGCGGGATCGTTTGCAATATCGGGCTGGCTGAGATGGCGGCAAGCATGCGCCGGTGCTCCGCTTTGCGTTGCAGGGCAATGTTCAGGGCCGGGTTGTCCAGCAGCGCGGCGGTCAATTTTTTACGGGAAAATTTGACGACGATACTGCTTTTGTTGGCGATAATATCAGTTTTATGAACGCCCGGTTTGAATAGTTTATCTTCACATATGACATCGCCCGGATCAATGAGATCAAGCAGGAGCGGGTTACCATGTTCGTCACGCGAGAATTCCGCCAGCTCTCCTTCACAAACAAGATAGAGCGTATCACCTGTTTCACCATGATGAAGCAGATGCTGGCCTTCGCGTAGCCGTTTCCGGTGCAATTTAAGCCACAACTTGCTGCGCATGGATGTGGTTAGGAACGCCCGGAGATCATCTGCATGCGTGTCTGTTGTGTCGTGTTTCTCCATATTCACAGATGTGACACTACGTTCTGACGCATATAAAATAAACTGATGGGTTTGTTTGGCGAGGAACAGCGGGGGAATAGTAAATTGCCCTCAGAGTGACAGACACCTAGATTCGGGGTTTTGGAGATCAACAGCATGGCGTTAATGATTACCGATGACTGCATCAACTGTGCCGTATGCGAGCCCGAGTGTCCGAATGCGGCCATTTTTGAGGGTGATGAAATATTTGAGATTGATCCGGATCTCTGCACTGAATGTGTCGGCCATTTTGATGAGCCGCAGTGCCAGATGGTATGTCCGGTCGATTGCATTCCGGTGAATCCGCTATGCGTGGAGTCGGTAAAAATGTTGCAGCAGAAGTATGAAACCCTGACCGGGCAGCGCCTGTGAGCGGACGTTTGTTTATTGTTTCCGGCCCCTCCGGGGCGGGGAAATCCAGTCTTTGCCATGCTCTGTTGCAGCACTGCCCCGATCTGAAATTGTCAATTTCCTGCACCACAAGAGAGCCGAGGCCGGGTGAAAGCGATGGCTGCGAATATCACTTTCTTGGTCGGGATGAATTCCTGAGCCAGTGCGATCAAGGTGCCTTTCTGGAGTGGGCCACGGTGCATGGCAATCTGTACGGCACCCGGCAACGGGATGTTGAGGCGATAATGGCTGCAGGCGCGGATGTGCTGTTGGAGATTGATTGGCAGGGCGCCCGGCAAGTGGCTGAAAAGATGCCGTCCGCTATTCGTATGTTTATTTTGCCCCCTTCACTGGATGAATTGCGACGGCGTTTGTTGGCGCGCGGACAGGATGATGATGCGGTGGTTAATCGCCGCGTAGCAGCGGCAGATGCTGAGATGGCGCATGCCGGTGAGGCGCACCATCAAATTGTCAATGATGATTTTGATGCAACATTTGCGCAGTTGCTCAAAATCTTCAGTACCTGAAAAGATCAATTATTTGCAATTTGAGATTGCCTTCCTAGTGTTGATGACATTGTTTTTCTGGAGGTTGGCCGCATGGCTCGCGTAACTGTTGAAGATTGTATCCGTTATTATCCCAATCGCTTTGAGATGGTGCTGTTGGCATCCCGCCGCGCCCGCCAGCTATTGCGCGGCGTACCGCCTATGGTGGAATCGGAAGGGGATAAGCCGGCTGTGCATGCCCTGCGTGAAATGGGCGATGGTTTTGTATCCTGGGAATTCCTGTTTGAACAGGATGATCAGGAGCGTCGGCGCCAGGCTGCATTTGCAGAAGCTGAGGATGCCGAGGCAACCTGATGCCGTGCTGCGGCACTGTTGACTGACTTAAATTCAGATAATCTGATTTTATACCGCCGTTGACATGAGTCGCATTTTTGAAATCACCGAGCGTGTCGCTGCATACGCGCCGAAAGCCGATATTGATCGCATCAATCGCGCTTACGTATTTGCCGCCCATGCCCATGCCGGGCAGATGCGCATTTCCGGTGATCCCTATATTACTCACCCACTGGCGGTGGCCGGTATTCTGGCCAGTCTCGGCATGGATGAATCTACCGTGATTACCGGTCTGCTGCACGATACGGTCGAAGACACCAGCGTGACGCTGGAAGACATCGAACGCAATTTCGGCTCCGACATTGCTCGTCTGGTCGATGGCATGACCAAAATCGGCAAAATTCACTTTCGTTCCAAAGAGCAGAAGCAGGCTGAGAACTTTCGCAAAATGATTCTTGCTACAGCCAGGGATGTGCGCGTACTCATCGTCAAACTGGCTGACCGGCTGCATAATATGCGTACGCTGGGTTTTATGCGCGAGGACAAGCGGCGCATGATCGGTGAGGAGACACTGCAGGTATATGCGCCGCTGGCGCATCGGCTCGGTATCCACTGGATCAAGCAGGAGATGGAAGATCTGGTGCTTTCGTATCTGGATACGGAGGCCTACCAGTCCCTGCTGGCGGAAATGCAGGATCGGCTTGAAAGCCTGAACCAGACCCGCGAACGGCTTGAGGGCATTATTCAGCAGGCGTTGCAGCGCCACGGTTTGAAAGCAGAGGTGCAGGGGCGGATGAAGCACCTGTATAGTATCCATGAAAAAATGCAGCGTAAACATATCGATTTTGGCGAGATTTTTGATCTGGTGGCCTTTCGCGTGATTGTTGATGATCCGTACACCTGTTATCAGGCGCTGGGTATCGTGCACAGTCTGTACAGGCCGGTGCCGGGCCGTTTCAAAGATTATATCGCCCTGCCCAAGCCCAACGGCTATCAGTCGCTGCATACCGCTGTGATCGGACCGGAAAATTTCCGCATTGAGGTGCAGATTCGTACCCATGATATGCATGCCTATGCCGAGGATGGCGTGGCAGCCCACTGGGCCTACAAGGAGGGCGACAGCGCCGATCAGCAGGAAGATTTTAAGTGGCTCAGGCAATTGACCGAAATGTTACAGAAGACGGAAAATCCCGGTGAATTTCTGGAAAATGTGCGCCTCGATCTGTTTGTGCAGGAGGTCTATGTATTCAGTCGGGATGGCGATATTTTTCCACTCCCCCGTGGTGCTCGGCCGCTGGATTTTGCCTATGCCGTGCATACGGAAGTGGGCCATCACTGTATCGGCGTGCGCATCAATGGTGAAATCGCAGATTTCAGTACCCGCCTGAAAAATGGCGACCAGATTGAAATCATGACCAGTCCCGACCAGTCGCCGACGCGCCAGTGGCTGCAATATGTCAAAACGCCGCGTGCCAAGCAGGCTATCCGGCAGTGGTTCAGACGTCAGGAACGCGATACTGGTATCCGTATGGGTGAAAGTATCCTGCGAGACTCTCTGGGCAAGAAAGATGTGAGTAGATCAGCGCTGAAACAGTTGCAGTGCGCCGACCAGGAGGAACTGAAGATACGCCTTGGGCGTGGGGAAATCGCTATTCACAGACTGCTGGAGGTGGTCGGGCAGGATAGTATATTGCCGCTGAAATTGATGGGCATGAAACGTACCATGATGCATGCGGCCGAGTGTTGTCATCCGATTCCCGGCGACCCTGTGCTGGGTCAGCTTCGCGCTGGCGAAGGGGTGATTCTGCATCATCGTAAATGTCCTGAAATTACCAAATATCAACAGGATGATCTGCTTGAAATCGACTGGCATGCCAAGTCCGGGCAGTTATTCAAAACAGGTATTGAAGTGCGTGCGCGGAATATGCGAGGCATGCTGGCCAGGGTTACGCGGCATATCGCCGATGCGCACGCCAGTATTGAGGATATTAAACTTAATCAGCGCGGTGGCGCTATGACAGAGCTGCTTTTTCTGGTTGAAGTGGAGGATCGGGTGCACCTGGCGCAGGTGCTGCGTGTAATCAAGGCGGTAGACGGTGTGGTCAGGGTAGGGCGTCGTAATCAGGTGGGGCTTTGTGGCAAACCGGAGCCGCGTGCATTGGCCGAAACGCTGCGCGATTTCTTCAGCCGCAAACATACGACATCAAAATCAAACAGGGATAAGGAAGGGAAAACATGAGTTCAATAACGGTGATTTATTCGGATCAAGCGCCCAAAGCTGTCGGGCCTTACAGTCAGGCCATTGTATCAGGCGGGGTATTGTACGCATCCGGCCAGATCGGTCTGAAGCCGGCTGAGGGAAAACTGGCTGGGGATGATGTGGCAACGCAGGCACGGCAGGTGACGGCGAATTTGAGTGCGGTGCTGGCAGAAGCCGGCGTAGCCATCAACGATATTCTGAAAGTAAATATCTTCCTGACCGATATGGCTGATTTTCCACTGGTCAACGAAATTTATGCCGACTGGTTGGGTGAACATCGCCCTGCCCGCGCCACCGTGGCTGTAGCCGCACTGCCGCTGGGAGCCAAAGTAGAAATGGATCTGATTGCCCGCAGCGCCTGATCAGATGGCTTTCTGGACTTTTCCAGAGCGCAGGCAGCTGGAGCATACCTTCACCTTGCGTGTCTGACCGTCAATAACAGCACGAACCTGCTGAAGATTGGGCAGAAAACGACGACGGGTCGTATTATGCGCGTGACTGACATTATTGCCTGCCATAGGGCCTTTTCCACATACTTCGCAACGCTTAGCCATGATTTAACCTCCGTAAAAGGCGGCGCACTTTAGGCGAATGCATGCATGCATTCAAGTAAAAAGATTGTCGAAAAGAATAACGATATTCAACGGCTGTGGTGAAACTTGATTCCGGCTTGCCTGATTAGTCTTTTTCCAATAATATCTTGTACACACTGCACAAGAAATTTAACCACAAAGACACAAAGGCCCAAAAAATAAAGAAAAACAGGCCAGGCAGATTCACGGAACATGTTGATAACATCAGAGAGATCAAACGAAGAACAAATTGGGTCAGGATTCTAATGATGATACCTATTGGTAGTAAAACAACACAACAGGGGAGGACCGAATGGGCGCTGTTCGGGCTTGGCTTTCGGCCATTTTTTCTGGTGGCGGCGCTGCTTGCCGTGATCAGCATGCTTATCTGGATGGCTCAACTGCTGTTGTCCGCGCACATTTTGCCGGCCAGCGAGATTCCGCTGTTCTGGCATGCGCATGAAATGCTGTATGGTTATGCGCTGGCGGTTATTGCCGGTTTTCTGCTGACTGCGGTGAGAAACTGGACCAATGTGCCGACCCTGCACGGCAGGCCGTTACAACTGTTGTTGTTATTGTGGGTGCTGGCTCGGATCGCCGCACTGTTGACGGGGCAGGCTGCGCTGATGGCCGGACTGGTGCTGGATAATCTGTTCATTATCTACCTGTCGGTGACGCTGACTGTGCCGGTGGTAAAAGCGAAGCTGTGGAAAAACATGGGCGTGGTCTCCAAGGTCTATTTCCTTCTGGTTGGTAATGTGATCTATGCGCTCGGTGCGCTCGGGCTGTTTGAAGATGGGCAACGTATCGGCATTTATATCGGCTTGTATATGATTCTCTCTCTGATGCTGGTGCTATCCCGGCGAGTGATCCCGATGTTTATTGAACGGGGCGTGGGATATCCGGTCAGTTTGAAGAACCGGTTGTGGGTTGATATTGCCTGTTTTTTGATCTTTCTGATTTTCGCCATCAGCGATATTTTCTTTGATCATCCGGCACTGACGGCATGCCTGGCGCTGGCGCTGTGCCTGTTGCACAGCATCCGCCTGCAGGGGTGGTACACGCATGGCATCTGGCAGAAGCCGTTGCTGTGGGCGCTGTATATCGCCTATGGCTGGATCATTGTCGGATTTGCATTGAAGTTTGCAGTATTTGCAACGGGTATTCCATTTTCGCTGGCCATCCATGCTTTTACAGTCGGCGGCATCGGTATGATGACGCTGGCCATGATGTCGCGCATTTCGCTGGGGCACACCGGCCGCGATGTGAATCAACCGCCGGCAGGCATTGGACTGATGTTGTCGATCCTGTGTGTCGGCGCAGTAGTGCGGGTGTTGTTTCCACTATTGTCAGAAAGTCATTACCAGCTGTGGATCGGGCTGTCGCAAATCCTCTGGATCGCGGCCTTTACGCTCTTTCTGTATCGCTATATCCCTATTCTGACGCGTTTCCGCGTGGACGGACGCCCCGGCTGAAAACCTATTTTACGCAAAGTGCAGGTGTATAGAATTGATAAAAAGTGAGTCAAAAGCATTCACCACAGAGGACACAGAGAGCACAGAGGAAAAGCAGAAAAAACCAAAATATGAAGGTTTTGATCCTGTGGTGAAGGTTAAAGCTGTCAGATAGGGGTTATGATCCTTGAATATTCGGAGTTGTATTCCGAATATTCAAGGATTATGCCGCAACCGTCATGGCGGAGATGGCGATGGAGGGGGCTGCGGTGGAACCAAACCATGTTAAATCGGAACCGACCATGGCGATATTGGCGAACATCTCCTTCAAATTCCCGGCGATGGTGATGCCCTGAACGGGGCGGCTGAGCTGGCCGTTTTCAATCAAAAAGCCACCTGCGCCGCGTGAATAATCGCCGGTGACGCCGTTGACCCCAAAGCCGATCAGTTCGGTAACCAGTAAACCGTTACCAATGTTTTTGAGCATCTCTTCATGTGTTTGATCGCCAGCCTGCCAGATCAGATTGGAGGAGCCGATGCCGATATCGCCGGTCAGGCCGCGAGAGGCGCTGCCGGTTTCCGGCTGGCCTAATCGTTTGGCCACATAGCGGTCGGCCAGAAAGGTGTGTAGCCGACCTTGCTCAATGATACGGTTGCGCGTGCAGCGTGTTCCTTCACCGTCGAACAGACGGTTACCCATGCCATCGGGGTGATCGGGATTGTCTTCGATATGGACAAAATCGGGAAAAATGGTCTGGTTCAGACTATCGGCCAGAAACGAGCGTTGCTGCAATACAGCGCGTCCGTTGACCGCGCCGATCAAATGGCCGAGCAGGGAAGTGGCGGTGCGTGGTTCGAAGATGACAGCGTATTCGCCGCTATCCATGCTGCCGGGATTCAAGCGTGAAACGGCGCGGCTGGCGGCTTCTTCGGCGATGTGTTGCGGCGAACGCAAGTCGGCTGCATTGAAGGCGCGGTGCCAGGCATAATCACGCTGCATGGCATCTTGGTTGCCGGCAATCACAGATACACTCAGCGAAGCGGAGGCTTTGGCATATTCGGCGGCAAAGCCATCGCTGGATGCGTATGCAACGTGGGTATTTCCAAATCCGGCATCGGCGCCTTCGCTATTGCTGATATCGGCGGAATAATTTCGGGCGATCTCCTCACATTCCATCGCAGCGGCTTTGCCCTGCTCCAGAGTCCAGCCGGAATCGCTGTGGTTATGGCGCTGCTGCCAGTCACTCAGTTCATCTGCTGTGGGGTGGTTGGCGCCAATCGGAGGCACAGCATCCGGGTCCGGCTCGGAAATACGCGCCATGGTGACAACCTGTTCTGCCAGTGACTGTAAGCCTTCCTCCGACATGTCGGAGGAAGAGGCAGTGGCGAATGCCAATCCATTCGGGGTTTCGATAAAGGCGCGCAAGCCCAAGCCCTGGGCATCTTCACGTTCGACCGATTCAACTTGCCCGTTACGAATGCTGATCGAGTCGCCGGTATCGCAGATGGCCAGCGCATCGGCATGGCAGGCACCGGCTTTTTTGGCTGTTTCAATCAGGCGAATGGCTTGCTCAGAAATAGTTTGACTGGAAATCATGGGATTAGACTGGCTCATGCTTCGGTGCCTCCCACGGTGAGTTCGTCAATGCGGATGGTGGGTAGCCCCACACCAACCGGCACCGACTGGCCGCCCTTGCCACAGGTACCGACGCCCGGATCGAGTTGCAAATCATTGCCGATCATCGAGACCTTTTGCAGCACCTCATGTCCGGAACCAATCAGTGTCGCACCTTTGACGGGGTGCTGAATTTTGCCGTTCTCGACATAATAGGCTTCGGACGTGGTGAATACGAATTTACCGGAAGTGATATCAACTTGCCCGCCGCCGAAATTGACGGCGTAAATGCCGCGATCCAGTGAGGCGATAATATCAGCCGGCTTGTCGTTGCCCGCCAGCATAAAGGTGTTGGTCATGCGTGGCAGTACCGGGTGGGCGTAGGATTCACGCCGCCCGTTTCCGGTCGGAGTCATGCCCATCAAACGGGCATTCTGCTTGTCCATCAGATAGCCGGTCAGAATGCCGTCCTCGATCAATGTGGTGCGATGGGTTGTCGTGCCTTCGTCATCAATGCTGAGCGAGCCGCGCCGCTCGGCAATGGTGCCGTCATCGACGACTGTAATACCTTTGGCGGCGACTCTTTTTCCCATTTTATCGGCAAAAACGGAAGTGCCCTTGCGATTGAAATCGCCTTCAAGGCCATGGCCAATAGCTTCATGCAATAAAATACCCGGCCAGCCCGGCCCCAGCACCACAGGCATGGTGCCCGCCGGCGCATCATGCGCATCGAGACCCAGCAGTGCGAGCCTCACCGCTTCCTGCACCAGTCGTTTGGCTTCATCGCCATCAATCAGGCGAGAGAGCGAGAAACGGCCGCCGCCGCCGGCAGAGCCGGTTTCACGCTTGCCGTTATGCTCGACCACCACCGACACATTAAGCCGCACCAACGGTCGGGCATCGTGAATGGCGGCGCCATCCATGCGGATGATATGAATGTCGGAAAAGGAGGATGAGACATTGGCGAACACCTGTTTGACGCGCGGATCGATACTGCGTGCCAGTGCATCCAGTTCTTCCAGCAATGTTTTGCGTTCAGAGAAACTCACCGATTCAGCCGGATTGATAGCTTGGTACAAGGCCGGTGCGGAAACGTCGTGAATGGCAATCGGAGTGCGATTCTGGCCGCTCTGTGCAATGGCCCGCGCCGATTTTCCAGCTTCCAGCAGGGCGCTCGTATCAAGCCGGTCGGTAAAGGCATGACCGGCGGCTTCCCCTTTGATGACGCGCGCGCCCATGCCCTGATGGGTGGAGGCCGAAACGTGTTTCACGCGGCCCTCTTCAAGCGCCAGTGATTCGGATGATGAATGTTCCAGATACAGATCACCGTCATCGGCATCCGCCGGCAGCATGTGGGCGAGAACAGATTGTAGTGTTTCAATAGAAACAGGGAGGGTAGGAGCCGGAGTGGTTCCGGGATTATATTCGGACATGCCGCAATCGTCGTGCCTGACAGTTTTCTGTCAAGCTAATTTGCCTGAAAAACGAAAAATCTTTTTCACCGCAGAGGACGCCAAGGACGCAGAGGAAAAGCATCATAACCCCAGCCTCTGATTTCACGAATGAACACTGATTATAAAACCTCCAGGTCGCCTTCTGCATATTGCACGAGATATTTTTCGTAATTGATTAAATGCCTTTGACCTTCCTCTGCGTCCTTGGCGTCCTGTGACGTGCAGGATGCACAAATGCCGCAAATGCATGGATGCGTAGGCGCGGTCGGTGAAAGCTTTTGACTGCGGTTTTTTCTTCTGTGCGTGACGATATGGGCGAATCTTTCTAGTCTACTGCGCATGATTGAACTGATAAAAATATCCGATCCTGTAAGTCTGCAAATCCTAAGCGATGCGCTGGAATCAAAGCATATAATTTTTCGTATCGAAAACGCCGGCATGAATGCTTTGATGCCACTACCTGCGGTGATGGATGCGCGCGTGCTGGTTGCGGAAGATGATGTGGTGGCGGCCAAACAGGTTTTGCATGATCTGGAGTTAAACTCGTGATTGGCGGCGTGCTGGCACTGCTAAAGGGCTTACAATTATTACTGGCTCGCGCTGAATTGCGCGCCATCTTATGGCGTATGCTGGCGCTGTTGCTGGTGCTGATGGTAGTAATCTCCGGCTCTACATTCTGGCTGGTCGATTATGTCAGCGCATTGTGGATTCCAGCGGGCGATGCGTGGTACTGGCAGCTGTTGTCGTGGTTTGCCGGGGCGCTGGCCTTTGTGCTGGCGATGATCTGCGGCGCGGTCAGTTTTGTTATGCTCGGTTCGGCTGCTTCAGCGCCGTGGCTGGAGGATCTGGCGGCGCGCACTGAAGCGATGTCCGGTCAGGCGGTGCGCGAGCAGAAAATCGGCTGGATGCAACTGGTCACAGAGAGTCTGGCGAATTCCATTCGCCCGCTGTTCGGCCTGCTGGCATGGGGCGTGGCGGCGCTGATCTTTTTCTGGCTGCCGCCTGTGGCGACGGCCCTGTGGACCTATGGCGGCATCCGCTTCCTCTCCTATGAGCTGATTGATACGCCGGCCTCGCGGCGTGGATGGGATTTTCATGCCCGCAAGCAGCAACTGGCGGATCGGCGCTGGTTTTATCTCGGTTTCGCAGGCGCTGCGATGGCTTTGATGCTGGTTCCACTACTCAATCTGCTGGTGATTCCTGCGGCGGTAGTGGGAATCAGCTGCGAAATCGGCAAAGCCGCCGGGTAATGTAAGAGGGGTGTCTCTAACCCAGACGGCAAGCCGTAGTAGTAAAACCGGCTCTCGCAAAGTCGCAGAGAACGCAAAGGAGAAAACTTCCAAATTAGGCACAAGCAGTGGTAGTTGTTCCAGTTTATCCAGAATGGATGGTAGTGTTTTTCTGTTGGTTGGCGGTTACTCATCCAATGTTTGTACTATATCTACTATATCGCCTATCAACTGGCATCATGTTTGCTTGCTGATCATGGTATGCTTTCAATAATAAC
>JALUWF010000368.1 GCA_027019785.1 Mariprofundus sp.
GACTCCCATCTGCTGTTGCATGTGTTAACTGTATCCTGTGGGCATCAGGCATCTGCCGATTCGTTAATAATATTGAGGAATGGCAGAAAATTTGCTTGCACGATGGGACTATACGGAGAATGAATACGTTTTATACAATACAAAACCTTTAAGCGAACCGCGAATGGACGCGAATACACGCAATTAAAATCAACACATTGAACCAAAAAAAGATATTTTGATGGGCTGTGTTAGACACTTACTCCGGGCTTGTCCCAACAAACGGTTCAGATCGTGGTTCACTTCGCTCTCGCAATTATCCTTATTCGTTAGGAACAGTTTGTTTCGCTATCACGGTTTCGCTATCATCGCGGCCTTTCCTGTAAATCACCTAATCCTACGCTGGAGGCAAATGCCGCATGAATGATCAACTGCTTGAAGAAGGTCTGACATTTGATGATGTGCTGCTGGTGCCGCAGGCCAGCAATGTCATGCCGCGAGGTGTGGATACCTCGGCGCAACTGACCAAAACCATCCGACTCAATATTCCCGTATTGTCCGCTGCGATGGACACGGTGACTGAATCCGGTACGGCCATTGCGCTGGCGCAGGAGGGCGGCATCGGCGTTATTCACAAAAATCTCACACCGCAGCAACAGGCCGCCGAGGTGCGTTGTGTCAAACGTTATGAAGCAGGCGTGGTGCAAAATCCGCTTACTGTAACGCAGGATGCGACGCTGGCTGAAGTATCCCGACTGGCTGCTGAAAACGGTTTTTCCGGTTTCCCTGTGCTCGATAACGACGGCAAGGTCTGCGGCATTGTCACCAATCGCGATATTCGCTTTGATCGAGATCCGGGCAAGAAAGTTGCGGAAATGATGACCCCGATTGAGCGACTGGTGACGGTTCGCCACGGTGTGGAACTGGATGTCTGCAAGCAGCTGTTCCGTGAACACCGTATCGAAAAATTGCCGGTGCTTGATGATGACGGTCGGCTGGTCGGTATGATCACGGTGCGCGATATCGAAAAGTCCAAAGCCTTTCCGAATGCCGTGCGCGATGATTTGGGTCGCTTGCTTACCGCTGCTGCCATTGGCGTTGGCGATAAAGAAATGCAGCGATTTGAAGCGTTGTTTGCGGCTGGCGTAGATGCGGTCGTGGTGGATACGGCACATGGCCATTCCAGCGGCGTGATTGAACAGGTGCGTGAGCTCAAACGCCAGCATGGCGACGACATCCAGATTATCGGCGGTAATATCGCCACGCCGGAAGCAGTGCGTGATCTGGCCGATGCCGGTGCGGATGCTGTGAAAGTGGGCATTGGCCCCGGTTCGATCTGCACCACGCGTATTGTGGCCGGCGTTGGTGTACCGCAACTGACCGCTGTGATGCAATGCGCGGCTGCCGGGCGCGATGTCGGTGTGCCGGTGATTGCTGATGGTGGTATTAAGTTTTCCGGTGATTTTGCCAAAGCCATGGCGGCAGGCGCATCGACCTGCATGTTCGGCTCGATGTTCGCGGGCACCGAAGAGGCGCCGGGTGCTAAAATCCTGTATCAGGGGCGCACCTATAAAGCCTATCGCGGCATGGGCTCGGTCGGCGCCATGCAGATGGGTAGCAAAGATCGTTATTTTCAGGGCGATGTCGATGAGGCCATGAAACTGGTGCCTGAAGGCATTGAAGGGCGTGTGGCTTATAAAGGCCCGCTGGGCGATATTCTGCATCAGTTAATGGGCGGTTTACGTGCCTCCATGGGTTATTCGGGTGCGGCGAGCATTGATCTGTTCCACAAGCGTGCTCGTTTTATCCGCATCACAGGGGCGGGCTTGCGCGAATCGCATGTGCATGACGTCACCATCACCGAAGAAGCGCCCAATTATCGTCGGGAGTCCTAATATTAGACGCAGATGGACGCAGATAAAATCTGATGAAGTCCAATGCTAATATTGTTATTCGTCGTTTGAATTGAAAAAAGTTAGTAGGCCTCAGATGCATAAGATACACTGGTTTTTTAATTATCTGTGTAAATCTTCGTTTATCTCTGTGGCTAAAGGTGCAGTTTAATGGATAAAATTATCATTCTCGATTTTGGATCGCAATACACGCAGCTGATTGCACGCCGCGTGCGCGAGGCTAAGGTCTATTGTGAACTGCATGCCTGGGATATGGATGAGGATGCCATTCGCGACTTTGCGCCTTCGGGCATTATTCTTTCCGGTGGCCCGAATTCAGTCTATGAAGATGAAACGCCGGTCGCACCATCTATCGTGTTTGAGCTGGGCGTGCCGGTGTTGGGTATCTGTTACGGCATGCAGACCATGGCGGCGCAACTGGGTGGCGCGGTGGAAACGGGACAGACGCGCGAATTCGGTTATGCAGAAATTTTAACTTCAGGCGATTCGCCACTGCTGCGCGGCATTGAGGATAAAGACAACGGCGTACTCGATGTCTGGATGAGTCACGGCGATAAGGTGACCGGCCTGCCGGACGGCTTCCATCTGCTGTGCAGCAATGATTCCACCCCAATCGCCGGCATGGCTGATGAAACACGCCATTTTTATGCCCTGCAATTCCATCCTGAAGTGACTCATACCAAACAGGGTACGGCAATCTTATCCCGCTTTGTACATGAAATCTGCGGTTGTGATCGCAGTTGGACGATGCCGAACTACATTGATGAGGCTATTGCACACATTCGCCGGCAGGTGGGTGATGAAGATGTGATTCTGGGGCTCTCCGGCGGTGTCGATTCCTCTGTCGCGGCAGCCCTGTTACAACGCGCCATCGGCGGTCAGTTGAGCTGTATTTTTGTCGATAACGGTCTGTTGCGCCTGAATGAAGCCGAACAGGTGATGCAGACTTTTGCCGATAATCTGGGGGTTAAGGTCGATCATATCGATGCTTCGGACACGTTCCTGAATGAACTGGCTGGCGTTTCCGACCCGGAAGCCAAACGCAAGATCATTGGTCGTGAATTCGTCCACGTTTTTCAGGCCGAGGCGGAAAACATGCCCAATGCACGCTGGCTGGCGCAAGGCACGATTTATCCCGATGTGATTGAATCAGCTGGTTCCAAAACAGGCAAGGCGCATACCATCAAGAGCCACCACAATGTCGGTGGCCTGCCCGATACGCTGCATCTGAAGTTGTTGGAGCCGTTGCGTGATCTGTTCAAGGATGAAGTACGAGAATTGGGCGTGGCGCTAGGTCTGCCGCGCGAGATGGTCTATCGCCATCCCTTCCCGGGGCCGGGGCTGGGCGTACGCATTCTCGGTGAAGTGAAAAAGGAATATGCTGATCTGTTGCGTCTGGCCGATGCTATTTTTATGGAAGAGTTGGTCAGCTCCGGCTGGTATGAAAAAACTTCGCAGGCCTTTGTGGTGTTTCTGCCGGTGAAGTCCGTTGGCGTGATGGGCGATGGTCGTACCTATGAATGGGTGGTGGCACTGCGCGCAGTGCAAACACAGGATTTCATGACGGCGCACTGGGCAGAACTGCCGCATGCCTTGCTGGCCAAAGTGTCTAACCGTATTATCAATGAAGTGCACGGTATCAACCGGGTAGTCTATGATGTCTCCGGCAAGCCGCCGGCTACCATTGAGTGGGAATAAGTTGATGGCTAAATAGGCGTAAAAATAGCCTCGCAGAAAATAACTGCTATAGTCGCAGCGTTTAAAATATTGAGCATGGAGATGATAAGTATATGAAAAAAACAATGATCGCCGCCGTATGCGTGGCTATGCTGGCGGCCTGTTCGCAGCAGACAGAAGTCAAGAAGGCCGAGGTCAAAAAAGCCGAACCGGCTGGCGTACAACTGAACAGTGAAAAGAGCAAATTAAGTTATGCGATCGGCATGGATATTGGCGCCTCGCTGAAATCGCTTAATGCAGATCTGGATCGCCCTGTATTGTTGGCTGCACTCAATGATCGTCTGGATGGGGCCAAGCTGAAGTTGAGCGAAGCCGATGCAGCCAAGGCGAAACAGGCATTCTTCAAGAAACAGTCTGAGCAGGTTGCAGCGAAACAGAAGGCGGCAGGCGAAAAGAACAAGGTGGATGGAGAAAAGTTCTTGGTCGAGAACGGCAAGAAAAAAGGCGTTACAACAACCAAAAGTGGTTTGGAATACGAAGTGCTGAAACAGGGGGACGGTGCCAAGCCCAAGGCAACGGACAAGGTGACTGTGAATTATCGCGGTACGCTGATTGACGGTACCGAATTTGATTCATCCTACAAACGCGGTCAGCCGGTCACCTTCCCGCTCAACGGCGTGATCAAGGGCTGGACGGAAGGTGTTCAGCTGATGAATGTTGGTTCCAAATACAAGTTCGTGTTGCCATCAGCACTGGCCTATGGCGCGCGCGGCGCCGGCCCGAAAATCGGCCCCAATAGCACACTGGTTTTTGAAGTGGAATTGCTGGGCATTGGTGATCAAAAGCCTGCGCAGGCCAAAACAAGCAAATAAGAACCCGTACCATGCCTCTGAGTGGGGCGATATAATGCCAGGAACCCTTCTCACAGCGACAACGTGAGGAGGGTTCTTTTTGTTGGAGTGGAAATGTTGCAACGATATAAAGTATGGGATGTGCCGACACGGCTGTTTCACTGGGTGAACTTTATCAGCGTGGTATTGCTGGTGCTGGTGGGGATGCTGATGCTTTATAAAAAGGAGCTCGGTATTGTCAGTCTGGATGCCAAGGTGGCAATTAAAGAACTGCATGTGGTGATTGGTTATGTGTTTGTGCTGAATCTGCTGTTCAGATTGATGTGGGGTTTTATTGGCAATCGATTTGCCCGATGGAGTGCGATTCTGCCGGATAAAGGTTTTATTGATACTGTGTCTGCCTATATTGCCAGTATCAAGCGCGGTGAGCGTCAGCAGTTTCTCGGCCATAATCCGCTGGGGCGACTGGCTGTGGTGGTATTGATGTTGCTGCTAATGACGCAAGCGGCCACCGGACTGATTCGCGCCGGCACGGATGTCTATTATCCACCCTTCGGTTCGATGTTCGCAGCACAGGTGGCGGCGGACGGCGTTGATCCCGCCACGCTCAAACCGTACGACAAAACAGGTGTCGATGCCGACAAACTCAAGGCGATGCTGGATTTCAAGCATATCTACGGTGAAATCCATTATTATCTCTTCTTTGTTTTGCTGGCGATGATTTTGCTGCATATTGTTGTGGTGATTCGTCTGGATAGTCGTGAAGGCAGTGGACTAATCTCCGCCATGTTCTCCGGCAACAAAACATTATCGCGTAAGCCGGCCGATCTGGATGGTTGATGCTCAAAGGCGCACAAAATAAGGCAGGATCACATACCATGCCTGTTGCCTCCTCTGGCAAGCAGCGCATTACGATCAGGTTGGATGTATCCATTGTTGAACATTTCAAGAGCGCCATGGAAGATGCTGGTGGCGGCAATCACCAGACTGCAATCAATGCGGCATTACGTGAATACATTGAAGGAAAAAACGTTGTCGATGCAGTTCGCTTGGTTGTGCGCGCGGATTGTTTCCTCATAGTTGACCAATATGACCTACTTGGGTATAGTAGGTCATGTTTAAGTGAGGTGAATCATGATTGTAAATATTTCTGAAGCCAAAACGAATTTATCCAAATTGGTAAATATGGCATTTCATGGAGAAAAAATTGTGATTGCCAAAAATAACCTGCCGCTTGTAGAGCTGGTTGCTCACCATCCTGAAGGCAAGCGTAAACTGGGTTTATTGGCAGGGAAGTTTGTGGTGCCGGATGATTTTTGCGATGAGGATGAGGCTGTGAATGCCATATTTTATGGCAATGAACAATGAATATTATCATTGATACGCATATTTTCCTCTGGGCTATTTCCGAACCGGACAAGATTGATGTGCAAAAAAGGATCGCCTTGGAGTCACCGGCCAATACCGTTTACGTCAGTTCGATCAGTATCGTTGAGCTTATGATCAAATCATCACTTGGTAAATTGCAGATCAATTTTGATCCGGTTGAATTGGCCGAGCAAAGCGGTTTTGATCTGCTCGACTTCAGTGCTCAGGATGCAATGAGGTTAAAGAATATGCCATTCCACCATAAAGACCCGTTTGACAGAATGCTCATTGCGCAAAGCAATGCCAGAGCATTTTCCCTGATGAGCGATGACCATAAATTGAGCCTATACGACTGTAAATTGATTTGACTATCGAGGATGATTCAGCAAAGGATGAAAGACGGTTTGTTACCATCGGAATGAACGATGCTTTGCACCTTCTGGTTGTTATCTGGACAGAACGAGCGGTAGGCGATGTGGTTCGGATCATTTCCGCCAGAAAGGCAACGGCGCATGAACGAAAAACTTATAATGCGAGGTGATGAGATGAAAAAAGAATATGATTTCAGCAAAGGCAAGCGTGGCGCTGTTGTCCCCTCTGACAAGCAGCGCATTACGATCAGGTTGGATGTATCC
>JALUWF010000369.1 GCA_027019785.1 Mariprofundus sp.
AGCGCCTGAGTTCAACCGCGCCCGTGTTGCGGGCCGGCTGGGACATATTCGCAAACGCTGGATGCCGGATGGCTCGCTGGCGTTGATTGCGGAACTGGTTACGCATCGTCCCAAGTTAGGGCCGGTTCGGGCCGGGGTTCAGGATGAACAGCCCATGCCATTGCGCGCCAGTGGCGATATCGTCAACACGATGATGGCTCTCGATGGCTGCCATGTGGAGATTGAAGGCTGTTTGCGCAGACGTTTTTACAGCAAGGATAATCAACCTTGCTGGGGACAGGTGGAGATATGGGTGGATGCGTGCAGATTGTTAGACGACACCGACTAGAGATAACAGGAGTACAAGATGAGTGAAGAAGTTAAAAAAGCAGCACCGGCCGCATCAGGAGATCGTCCGCAAGGATTACGCCCGCAGGGCGCACGTCCACAAGGGGATCGTCCTCAGGGCTCACGTCCACAGGGCGACCGTCGTCCGCAGGGTGATCGCCCGCAACGTGGCGGGCCGCGCGGTCGTTTTCAGCGCCGTCGCAAGTTCTGCAAGTTCTGTGCTGATACCAGCCTGACCATTGATCACAAAGATCCGGATCTGCTGCGCGGTTTTATCACCGAACGCTACAAAATCCTGCCGTCACGCGTGACAGGCACTTGCGCCAAGCATCAGCGTTTTTTGACCACTGCTATCAAACGCGCACGCGTGCTGGCTCTGGTTCCGTTCACACCGCTGCATCACGACTGATTGAAGCACACAGTAATCAGCAGCATATCGACAAACTGATCTGATGCAGGATCAGAGCCCCGCTCCGCAGTCCATGTCGCTGGCATTGCGTTATGTATTGACCCACCGGTTGCCATGCGCTGCGCTGATGCTGGTCATGTTGATGAGCGCGCTATGGCTACCCGCCATCAGCAGCGGCATGCCCGCCTTCGTGGCCATGCTGATGACCACCATCGGGCTGTCATTGAATGTGATGGCACCGGCGCTGATTGCTCTGATCACCTTTGGCGGCGGCCTGCTATTTGCCACCCACGTAGCGGCGCTGGCAGCCGCAGGCATTGTGGCACTCTCCGGCTTTGCGCTGATGCCGGGACTGGTGGTATTTGTACTGTACGGTGTTGTGCCGATACTCGGCGCAGCACTGATGATGCGCCAGGATGGCGTACGTCGGAGCGCCCAGTATATGGCGTTTGGACTGGGCGGCATGAGCCTGCTGGGGCTGATGATTGCTGCCGCCATGCATGGAACAAGCGTGAGCGGGCTGATCGAGCAGTTTCTGGCACCGATGTTTGCCGGCGTAGAACAACAGCTGCCGGCTGGTCAGCCGGACGCGATGCGCATACTGGAAGAGTCGCGCCGGATGATGGTGGCGATTCTGCCCGGCCTGCTGGCGCTGGGCGTATGGTTCAGTTGGTGGGGCGATGTGGTGCTGGCCAGGAACGTTGCCCGCAAGTATGGTTTTTATCAGGGTGAGCCGACCAGCCTGCTGAGCCTCGGTTTTGGCAAGCCTGTGGCATACCTGTTTCTGGCGCTGCTGATAGCGCTGAATCTGGGCGCTGGCGAGTTGCACTATATTGCCGTCAATGCCGCCATCCTGATTGGCGGCCTGCTGGCAGCGCAGGGCATGGCTGTCGGACACAGCTGGTTGAAAGCGAAAGGCATGCTGTTTTCAATCGCCTTGATGTATTTGATGTTAATTATCTGGTCGGTGCTGATCATACCGTTTGTGATCATCGGCCTGATGGATATTTGGTTTGATTATCGCCGGAATATGCCGGCAGTTGGAGGATAAACAATGCAATTAATTCTTTTGGAACGTGTTGAAGGTTTGGGCAATGTTGGCGATGAAGTCAGCGTACGTCCGGGTTATGGCCGCAATTTCCTGTTGCCGCAGGGCAAGGCTGCAATCGCCGATGCCGGCAACCGCAAGGTGTTTGAACGCCGTCGCGATCTATTGGAAAGCAAGCAGTCCGATCTGCTGGCTGCGGCCAAGATCGAAGCAGGCAAGCTGGAAGGGTTGACGCTGGAGGTGGTGCTGGCCACATCCGACGGCAAACATTTATACGGCTCTGTCGGCGCAGCTGAACTGGTTGCGCTGCTTAAGGACAACGACTTCACCGTCGAGCGTCGCAATATTTTGCAGGACGAGCATATCAAGGAGGTTGGCGAACATGCATTCCGTGTCCGTCTGCATCCGGATGTTACGGCGAGTCTGAGCATCACGGTGACTTCCGAGCAACATTAACATGATACAAACCACGCGCCTGCATGATTTTTTTCACCCCGTGATATGAAACATTTTCACAGGGTGAAAAAAATCCATGCGCCTTAATCCGCCTCTATGAATCAGGCGATTCCCCTGCGCACTGATACGCTCAGAGAACGTATCCCGCCCCACGCCTATGATGCAGAACGGGCGGTAATCGGGGGCATCATGCAGGATGCTGAGGCGCTGGAACGGCTGGAAGGCTCGCTGCTGCCCGAGCACTTCTACGTGGATGCCAATGCACGCATTTTCTATGTCATCAGCGAACTGGCCGCCAAAGGTCAACCTGTTGATGCCCTGACCATCAAGGATCAGCTGGAACGCCGTGATGAACTGGCCAGTATTGGCGGCGAGTCCTATCTGGCCGAGTTGGTCACATCCGTACCCACCTCGGCCAATGTCAAACATTATGCCGATATTGTGCGCGAGCGCTCGGTGTTGCGCGATCTGCTGTCGGTGTGCAGCAATGTCACGCGCGAGGTCTATGAAGAGACAGCCCGCGATGTCAACGAGCACCTCGACCTGGCTGAAAAAAATATTCTCGGCATCGCCGAAAATTTCAACCGCTCGCGCCCCTCCTTCAGCAAGATGTCCGATCTGATGCTGGAGAGCTACAAAGAGCTGGAACAGCGCTACGCTGAAAAGAAACTGGTCACCGGCATTCCAACCGGTTTTGACGATCTTGATCGCATGACCGCCGGCATGCAGCGTGGCGACCTGATCATTGTGGCCGGACGCCCGAGCATGGGTAAAACCGCCTTTTCGATGAATCTGGCTCAGAACGCCTCCATCCGTGCCGATGACACCGGCGTGGTTGCCGTATTTTCGCTGGAAATGTCCTCGCAACAGATCGCCATGCGTATGCTGGCCTGTGAAGCGCGCGTTGATATGCAACATCTGCGCACAGGACGTTTCTCGGCGGAGGACTGGCGCAAACTGGCAGCGGCCAGCGGTTCGCTGGCCGAATCTTCGATCTATGTGGATGACACGCCGGCAATTTCGGTGCTGGAGGTACGTTCCAAATGTCGCCGCCTCAAACGCGAAGCCAAACAACTGGATCTGGTACTGATCGATTATGTAGGCTTGATGACCGGACGCGCCGATGCGGATAACCGCGCCCAGGAGATCTCCGAAATTACCCGTTCCCTGAAAAGCCTGGCCAAAGAATTGCATGTGCCTGTTATCGCACTCTCCCAGCTCAACCGCTCGCTGGAGTCACGCGCTGATAAACATCCGGTCATGTCTGACCTGCGCGAATCCGGCGCCATTGAACAGGATGCCGATGTGATCATGTTTATCTATCGCGATGAGGTCTATAACAAAAAACCGGGCAACGAGGGGTTGGCGGAAATCATCGTCGCCAAACAGCGTAACGGCCCGATTGGCGATGTGAAACTGACCTTCATCCACAAATACACCCGCTTTGAGAATCACGCATCAACCGGTTTCGACGATTAGTATGGGTCATCATTATTCAAATCGGGGGGAATAAACCCTTCAACCCGTTCGATACCTGTTTGAATATCTCCATCCGGTAACAGCTGCAGCCAGCGGTAGCCCGGCGACTGCGCCTCCAGACAAAAATTATCCTGCTCCGGCACGAACTGTACGCAGGTCGAGGGCGTCCCCAGCACGCGCACATCCCCATGCATGGCATCAAAGACCTGATGGATATGGCCGCAGATCACGCCCCGAACCTGCGGAAAACGATCAATGATTGCCCATAAACTGTCGCGGTTTTTCAGGCCGATGTCATCCATCCAGCGGCTGCCGATCGGCACAGGGTGATGGTGTATGGCAATCAGCACATGACAAGCATCACGTCCGGCCAGCTCTTGCTCCAGGCGGGCCAGTTCCTCATCACTGAGCATGCCGCCGATACTGCCATTCTCATGCGAGTTCAGCGCTATCATACGCCAGCCAGCGACATCCAGAGTATCGGCATAACCGGAGGTCGACTCCAGGGCGGGAACCAGCGTATCGTTCAGATTTGGCAAGCTGGCATGATTGCCCGGCGTCACCATAAACGGCGCCTGCCAACCATCCAGCATATCCGCCAGATGCCGGTAGGTGAGCGCAGACTCATCCTGGGCCAGGTCGCCACCGAGAATAATGGCATCGGGGCTGGGCATAAACTGGCGCGCATGCGCCAGCACGGCAGTCAGACTCTCGTTGGAACAGATCCCCTTGATCAGGCCGGCCGGATCGCAAAACAGGTGAAAATCACTCAGATGCAATAGGCGAACCGTTGCGGTTTCAAACTTCATGGCGCTGCCTGTCAGACGCTCCAGCAACTGGCCGCTATTTTCTGAGCCGGATACAGGGTGAACCTGAAAGGTTGGCTTGTCGCCAGCAAGCTGTCGAATCACTTTACCATACAGATCACCACCCGAGCCATGGCCGGATGCATGCTTGATTGTGATTCTAAGATTACTGTAGTCGCAACATGGCTGTAGCGCAGTCATTGCAAAATCACGCCGCCCCACTGCGGTGATCTCTCCTGCAAACGGCTGATCCGGATGTTTGCCACTGAGCGGCGCAATATCAACAGGGATCGGCCTGGCCAGGGGCTTCACAACATCAGTTGGCGGCAGCGGCAGTTGCACAGCAGCATGGCCGTCAGCGCCCGCCACTGCGCCGATATCATAAATTGAAATCGGTTGGCTCAACCCCTTGGGCTGCACTGTCAGCCGCCCGTCAATCCTGAGCAGATCCCGGCATTCACTGCGAGTCGCGTCTGAAATCAGGATCTGGCCGCCAATGGTATAGGATTCAATTCTCGATGTGGTATTCACCACCCGCCCGACCACGCCATATTTGCTGCGTTTTTCCGAACCGATATTGCCGACAATCACTTCGCCGCTGTGAATGCCGATGCCCATCTCAATGGCAGGATAGCCCAGTTCAGCAAAACGGCGATTGATCGAACGCATGGCCAGTTGCATCGCCACGCCACAGCGCGCAGCGCGCAGGGCATCATCCGGACGCTGAACCGGCGCACCGAAAATAGTCAGGATCGCATCACCGATAAATTCATCAATGGTGCCCTGATATTGCTGAATGATGCCGGTCATACGGCCAAGAAAAATATTGATCATCTCCACCACGGTTGCTGCCGACAACCGCTCGCTTAACGACGTAAAACCACGCAGATCAGCCATCATGATGGTCAGATGCCGCATCTCACCCCCCAGCTTCAACCCCCCAGGCGAATCCATCAGACTATCAACAATCTCATCCGACAGATAACGGCCAAAGGTTTGACGAATAAAACGGTAGGCTGAACGCAGTTTCAGGTGCGTTCTGACTCGCGCCAATACAATCGCCGGCGTCACAGGTTTGTTGATATAATCCACGCCGCCGGCTTCAAAACCGCGCACTTCATCACAAGCCTCGTTCATGGCCGTGACAAAAAGGACCGGTATACCTTCTGTACGCGGCTCCGCGTTCAAGCGCCGACATGCTTCAAAACCATCCATGCCGGGCATCATCACATCCATCAGCACCAGATCAGGCGGCTGTTCTCCCCGGCACAGTGATAGCGCCTGCTCGCCATGAATAGCCACCTTGACCGTATAGTGCGGCCTGAGCACGCCCCGGAGCACATCAATATTCTCGGGCATATCATCCACCACCAGAATCGTCGCCCGTTTCGCCTGCGTTGTATGATCCATCGTCACAGTCTGCCTGATTCCGCTGGCACATCAAAGCGTTGTGGTCGCTGGCTACATGAGCGCGTTAGGTTGAATATCAGCGATGAACCTGCGACGCTAGCGGGCATGCGTGATACCGGTTTCCCCTACGCTGCTGACAATACAGCACAGATATTGATTCTGGGCTCGATGCCGAGCAGAAAATCACTGGCTGCCACGCAATATTATGCACACCCGCAAAATGCATTCTGGCCGATTATGGCTGCACTGTTCGATTTTGATGTCGGATTGGCATACGAAAAGCGACTGTCGAAACTCTGCGCCAACCATGTGGCGCTGTGGGATGTGGCGCATCAGTGCATCCGTCCCGGTAGTCTGGACTCCGCTATCGACATGACATCAGTCGTCGCCAACGATTTTATCTTTTTTTTCAATACGCATCCGCATATCCGCGCCATTTTTTTCAATGGCCGCAAGGCCGAAGCATTATACCGC
>JALUWF010000370.1 GCA_027019785.1 Mariprofundus sp.
GTATCGCTGCACCTTAAGCGGCGCATGGCAGTTCAGGCAGGCATTGCCATCCACCACCCCCATAGCGGGGAATTGCCCGACCATGCCGGACGAATAGGCGTGTGCATGCAGACTATTTTTCCATGCATTGAACTGCTCAATATGGCACTGACCACAGGCTTCCGGTCGCAAATTCTTTTCCAGCTTCGACCACGTATGTGGCGCATCTCCAAGCATGGCCTGCGGATGATCCCAGTATCCATTCGGCAAGCCGGGATCCATCGCCGATGCACCCAACAGAACCCCAATCACCGCCAATCCCACCGCGATCCATGCCTGCCCGTGCCTAAATTTCATCGTCACCTCATCATCCTAGAATCCTCAAACCAAGCTCAAACAATCCTGAACCACAGAGGGCACAGAGAGCACAGAGAAAACCGAAGGCAAAACATTTTCTGATTGTGATTTTACTCTTCGTGCCCTTCGTAGTGAATATTTTTTATATTTGCAAAGCAAAAAGGCGACCCGTCCATGGGTCGCCTTGTATCTGCCAAAACGCAGGAAAAGACCCTAAACGCAACACGTTCGAGGTCTGTTTCGCCTGTAGCCGACTAGTCTTTGTGGTGCTCTTTCATGGAGCACGGATTACACGGGTTCATCTTGTGATGCATGCTGCACGGGTTGCACGGATTCATTTTGTGTTCCATCTTATCTTTCATACCACACGGGTTCATCTTGTGCTTCATACCGCATGGATTGCATGGATTCATTTTATGTTCCATTTTATCTTTCATACCACACGGGTTCATCTTATGGTGCATACCGCATGGGTTACACGGATTCATGTTATCGTGAGCAGAGGCCGGTACAACCGACAGGCCCATAGCCAGCAAAATAGCTGCTGCCAATGTAGTGATTTGTTTCATTGATTCATCTCCTCTTTCCCGCAATCGGGGTTGATGTCGCGCTGAGTCGGAAGTGTGCGCTATTCCTTACATCACCTTAAACTAACATGATGAACCGGAACAACAGGCCGATGGTTTTACTGCATTGATGTAGGCGGATACGACATAATCCTCCACCCCGCGTCCCGGCGCCCAGTCGCGAATAAATTCGCGCGATTCGTCCTTCGGCGCGATATGAATATGCTCGAAACCGGCTTCGACCATCATCTGCGCCAGATCATCAATCAACGACGCCCCGGCCATGCAACCGGCATGCAGCATCGGATCGTTTTTCATCTCCTCCGGCATTTCTGCGGTAGCGACCACATCGGAAATCGCCAGTCGACCACCCGGCTTAAGCACCCGGAATGCATCGGCAAACACCAGCCCCTTATGCGGCGACAGATTAATCACGCAGTTGGAGATGATAATATCAGCTGTGTTGTCGGCCACCGGCAGATATTCGATTTCACCAAGCCTGAACTCCACCTGCGAAAATTTTCCTTTTTCGGCATTGGCGCGCGCCTTGGAAAGCATGGTCGGCGTCATATCGATGCCGATCACATGACCGGACTCGCCGACCTCACTGGCGGCCAGAAAAGCATCGAAGCCACCGCCACTGCCCAGATCAATCACTGTTTCTCCCGGCTTCAGACTGGCAATGGCGCGCGGGTTGCCGCATCCAAGTCCCATATCCGCTCCATCGGGCACATTGGCCAGATCATCCTCGGAATAGCCCAGCCGGGTTGAGATCAGCGTATTGATCGCCGCATCATCAGATACGCCACAGCAGCTGGAGGCTTCGCCACAACAGCCACCGCTATTGCTGGCCTCGGCCACTTCCGTATAAGATTTTCGAACATGCTGACGCACATGATCTGCTTTCACACTCATCTTGTTCTCCATTATCTGTTTTGTTTTCAGAACTTCGACAATACTGGCAGGTTCCATGCGTTGGGTATAATCGACATCGACAAAAGCGGATGCAATGACGCCGTCCGGACGAATAATGTAGGTGGCCGGAACCGGCAGTTCAAAACGATCATTACCCTGACTCTCTTGCAGTGACATTCATCCCTCCAGCGCGCCGCCGCAACTCGATCCCTGCCCGGCCGTACAGCCATAGCAGTGATCCATCACGGTGATCGGCCGGCCAGTGATATCCACCTGCATCAATTCGGACAGATGGATGCGATGGCCGTAAGTTTCCTGCATCGGCAGATTCAGCATCTGATTGAAATCGCAGTCATATACAAAACCCTGCCAGTCAATGCTGATCAGGCTCAGGCACATCACATCCTGCAAATTTTCTTCTCTGTACGCCTCTTTCAGCAGCTGCATATAACTGGCAAATTCACCCCGCGAAATAAGCGTGCTGCCAAAGCGCTGAATGGGCATATTGGTAATGGTGAACAGATGGTTGAAGGCGATGCCATAACGCAGATGCAATTCGCGTTTATAGGCCGCCTCCAGCTCCTGCTGCGCAGGCGGCAAGACTGCGCCCTGCGGATTATATACCAGCGTCAGCGTCAGGCCCGAGCCCTCGACGCCATAACCGAGTCTGTTCAGTCTCTGCAGCGCCCGAATACTCTGGTCAAACACGCCCTTACCACGCTGTGCATCGACATTAGAGCCCAGATAGCAGGGTAAAGAAGCAACTACTTCCACCCCCTGTTCAGCCAGAAATGAGGCCATATTCTCGTAACCGGCTTCTTCCAGAATAGTCAGGTTACAGCGATCAATCACCCGCACGCCCATAGCGCTGGCCTGACGCACCAGATAGCGGAAATGCGGATTCATTTCCGGCGCGCCGCCAGTCAAATCGAGTGTTTTAATCTGTTGAGCAGAAAGATAATCGAGTACGCTCTGTGCAGTTTCCCTGCTCATAATCTCTTTGCGGCGCGGGCTTGCATTGACATGACAGTGTATGCAGCTCTGATTGCAGAGATAGCCGAGATTGACCTGTAGTGTTTCCAGACGGCCACGGCGAATGGCCGGAAAATCGCTCTCTTTCAATAACGGTAGTGTTGCATGCATTCAGCTGGTTCCCCTTTTCAAATATACTGATAATAAAGCGGAACGTGGGTCGTTTCCAGCTTGCTTTCATTACACGAATTATTAACCATTCACCTCAAAGAACAAGCACCGTTACCGCACATGGATTC
>JALUWF010000371.1 GCA_027019785.1 Mariprofundus sp.
TGCGTCTCATCAATGCATTGAACCATATCTGCCGTAATCTACCCCTGAATCTGGCCAGAGCGGCAAAGCTACCTCGTACACCCAATGATTAAATCAGACCCGCTTTCGCGCATCTATTGCATTTGACAGATCGGGTACCATAGTACACAATGCAGGCATAAAGGTTATATACACCACTGATATTTTTAATCAATGGCTTGCCAGATTGCGCAATAAAATCGCTGCCGCAAAAATAAGAAGTCGCATAGACAGGCTTGAAATGGGCAATGCCGGAGATGTAAAGGCAGTTGGTGAAGGCGTGCATGAAATGCGCATCCATACAGGTGCTGGTTATCGGGTCTATTTTGTGGAATGCGGCCTTGAGATTGTGGTTTTGCTTTGTGGCGGCGATAAATCCAGCCAGCAAAAAGACATTGAAAAAGCCAAAATGCTGGCGAAAGAGCTTTAGGAGGCTGATATGGCTGTAAAACTAAAAAGATGGGATGTTGCAGAACAGCTCAACACAGAGGAAGATATGCAATTATACCTTGAAGCATGTGCCGAAGAAGATGCCGGTGACGGTGTTATGATTCGCCATTCGCTTGCAAATATTGCACGCGCCAAAAACATGAGTGAGTTGGCGAAAGAAACCGGTGTAAGCCGTAAAGGGCTATACAAAGCACTCTCCGAAGATGGTAACCCATCATTTGCCCTGATCCTTAAATTGACCCGAGCCCTTGGCCTGCGGTTAAAGATTGCAGTCTGAGTTTAATCCCTTAAATGGCTATTTTCACCCTCAAAAAGGTGCCTCTAAGCCCGGCATGGACACGGAAAACAGTAATAATCACTTATATTCCATCTGGTTAGCTTGATCCGCCCCGATGCCCGCCGTCTTTATCGTTTCAGATATGCCAGAATAATACCGGATAGCCCCATAGCTCCGAGGAACGTCCCTGGCCATGCAGCACCGGACACAGCGACATAGGATCCACAGGCCACAACAAACAGACAGAGCAGGAACGCAAGCACCTGCCCCAGCCGGATTTCACGCCGGGCCCTCAGTCTATACTTTACATTATCGTCAACAGCTTGCTTTTCCAGCGCCTGACGATGAATAGCCTGTCCCTCGGCCATCTTCAAAATACGTTCCGCTGCATCGGGGACAATCGTGTTGTATCTTGCAAGCGTCTCCGGATCAGGGATCGGCCCTTCATGGAACCGCTGCTCTACATGCGTAATCTGTTGTTCCTGTTATCTTTGCGGCGGAGATTCACCGCGCCTTCTGTTAGTGGGCTTCCTGGCCATGCTCTTTGGCGAACTTGCGGGTGGCGACGCGCAGGTCTTCTCCTACTCGCTGAAAATCTTCCGCAAGCGCAGCTTCCGGAGACGGCAATGATACGCCGACATCGCGCACCGGAGCAGATCCCGGATACACGGAACCAACAGAGCCAAAGCCGCGCAGAACATTCCTGATGATTTTCGTCATATCGGAACTATAGCAGAAACTGGGCCAGAATGACAAAGCCCATGTGATCAGGCGGCCTGCTGCTTGTATGCCAAGGCGTTGCTGTATCCGCTCAACAAATCCCGCAGTCCCAACCGACAGGCTCTCAGACCATTTCACCTCTCAGCTCAGCGCACATTGGATTGCAGTCTGAGTTCAATCCCTTAAAGGGCTATTTTCACCCTCAAAAAGGTGCTTCTAAGCCTGGTATCGACACGAAAAATAGCCATAATCACTCATATTCCAATTGGTTAGCTTGGTCCGACCCCGATGGC
>JALUWF010000372.1 GCA_027019785.1 Mariprofundus sp.
CCCGATGGCATTGGCCGATGGCTTTTTCCCCGATGGGTTTTCCCCGAATAAGGGGACAGTTTACCTATTTATCAATCTTTTTCCTGCCCGGCTTCATTGGTCGCAGGACTTTCCCTGCCAGGTTCTCCAACTTCCCAAGAAAATCGTCGTCGCCAAGCGGGCGGCCTGTTCTCCCATGCAACCGGAATGTCTCTTTCGTCGATTCATCAAGACCGGATTCCAGATACGCGTGCCAGTTCTCAACCCTTTCAAGCATCGGCTGTACCTTTACCAGCTTATCATCGCTGCCCGTCAAATGCGCTCTGGCGCTGCTCCATGCGTAATCTGATGCAGATGTAACCATGCCTGCATGAACCGGATTCAATTCAACATAGCGAACCGCTGAAAGCAGATAGCTCTCATCCATCGCAAATGAATGGAAGCGCTGCTCTGAGCCCATCCTCTGTGGACGGAACAAGAATCAGATGAACATGATTGCTCATCAGACAATAAGCCCAGATCTCGGTGCCGGCCTTGCGACATGATGCCGATATCAGGTTAAGGTAGATGCGATAGTCTTCCTCATCCTGAAACACATCCATCCGGCGCACGCCCCGCTGAGTAACGTGGTGGGGAATGCCGGGAAACACGGTTCTTGCCATGCGAGCCATACGCCAAATTTAACCACTCATCGTCAAATCGCAAAAAATAAGTAAACTGTCCCTGGAATTCCCAAACCGTGCATACGGTTTTCCCTTACACGGCTTTCCGATGTTCTTCATGACAAACGCATGCGCCCTGTTCCAGGCAGCTGTCGTTGTAAGTTTGGAAGAGGAAGCCTAGGAAGGTTATCAGCCCTCGTTTCGCGGATCTTTTGGGATTATTACCCATTCAAGGCTCACTCTGCTTGTCTCGTAGCTCATGTAACGCAGGCAACAGCACAGGCAAGTCATCCGTGATAATACTCCAAAGCGTATCGTTATCGATTCCGAGATAGCCATGAATCAACCTGTTGCGTGTAGCAATGATCAGCCGCCATGGTATTTGAGGGTTCGATGCACGCACATGGTCTGGAATATGCGTGGCAGATTCACCAATCAGTTCGAGATTACGCACTGTGGCATCATAGTTGAGGCCGCTGGCTACAAACTCATCTTGATCAAGTCCATCTGTATAAACAATAACCTTCTCGGCAAATTCGATCATATCATCAAGATAGAATACCCACTCTCGAATGACAGGCTTAGACATGAACAGCCTCTTTTTCTATGAATGGCCGAAGCTCAGGACGTAATGCCTTTTCAGTTACCAGATCAACGGGGCAATCAAATAAATCTTCGAGATAAAACTGTACGCCAAAATAACGATCCGATGTGGCGGGACCATCAAAGTCCACCAAAATATCCACATCACTATGATCCGATGCGGTATTCCGAACAGTAGAACCAAATAGCGCTAAGCTAGTCACGCCAAAGCGATCACATAAGGTGGGTTTATGCTTTGCAAGTAACTGTATGCTTTTCAAGCGTTCCATATACCCTCCTTTTTAACTCAACTATAATCATGACACTCAATGAAGGAAGGATGCAGTAAAACAGCGTGTGAGACAAACACAATAGAAAACGGTACGTCCGCCGGTGACATACATAACTCAATGCATCAGCGATTCACAGTCGGCCAGAAACGGGTTGATAATCTTGAGGCTCCCCAAGCTCTGATCATGCTGCATGTCTTCGCTGAGTAAATATTGGCAATCAAGGAATAGCGCTGAAGCAATGACCAGACTATCCCACCATGAATATGCATACTGATCCTGAACATCCCAGGCGGATTCGATCAGATGGACTGAAATCTCCAGCGGTTGCCAAACGGCAAGTGCGCGTAAATCGGCACGCGCCTGATCTTTTGAAAGGCCGGGCTTTAGCTTCTGCGTCACCGTTACATAATACTCATTCATCACCTGGGTGTTGATGCGGCCTGCTTCCTGCTGCCAAAGATGCGTCAGCCACTGCTTTGCCATGCGCTGCTTCGCGGGCTCCGTACTATCCCGCGAATAGACAAGAATATTTGTATCGACAAAACACTTACCGCTCATGCAACTCATCACGTGAAGGATAATCAGATGAGTCTTTCAAGGCCTGAGGCTCCACTGAAAGAAACTGCTGCATGGCCTGAGCATATCCTGTTTTCTCTTTTTTCATGCGCTTTAACAAGCGACCAAGAATCCGGGATACGCTGGTGTCGTGTTCGGCTGCCCATACCCTGGCCCAATGCGCAACATCATCATCGAGTTTAACCGTTACATTTTTCATGGCACTAATTTAGTGCTGCACAATATTCTTGTCAATATGCCTGGTTCTGAGGACATAATACAGAATTCCGAATGAGCGTATCGACCGTTATCATTACACCGCCGCCAACTCCGATGAATGCGATTGTTTTAGATTTCTCACCCATTGATTCACCGCCTGGCAAGCATTGTTGAGCACAATCAAAGCCGTTATACCGACAGAAATTACAGTGATTCCAGCTGCCTATGCTTCAAGGCAAACTATATTTCACGTTCCGTTTCAAAAAGCAAGAATCATCATAGAAAGTTGCGACAAACGCCCAATCGAAATGTTGGCATGCTGTTGAAAAAGGCTACAGAGACAAACCTGAAGTTTCTATTAATATGCCCAGCTGCCATCAAAACCTTCAATAAATTCTGGCAGAACAATGCTGTCCAGTTGAACAAACTGCCAGATGCGTGCGTATTCCAGCGCATGCGTTAGCCATCGCCCCAATCAGCCTCCGGCAGTTATCCGGCGAACATACATTTGATCCAGATCGCCGGCCCCCGGCGTTGATCTGCCTTATAATCCCCCAACACCATCAATTCCGGCACCTCTGAGCTTGAATCACTGAGATCACAGGCAACCATTGGCTCTCTTTATCCGTCCAGATAATGGCTTCGGGAGGCATCTGCTTGCTGGCATTATCCTAGAACCCTCTGTTGGGAGTGCATGCAGGGTGTAAGATATTGGTTTGAAGGGCGTAACGGAAAAAATCGTAGTCACCTTGTTGGTGATAAGATTTTTTCCGTTTAGCAAAGCGAATCAAGGGCTTGCGCCATGTAGGTGCTGCTTGCCGTAGCTTAATAATCAGATCATCGATGATCTTCAGAACTGATAAATCTCCCCAAATGCCGAAAATATTTCATCGACGGAAACACCCTTGATCTTCAAATCACTCAGCACCGGCGGATCGACTCTGACATCTGCAATAAACTGGCGCATATCTTCTTTAACCGGCTCGCTCAGCTCAATTTTATGGTCGGTTGATAACAGTTGGAACAATCGAAACACATCATTTTTGTGCTTCTTAATATCACTGCCTTTGATCACTTCACCAGCATTTCTACGCGCTGTCAGATCCAACCATGCTTTGGCCTTGAAAACTACGATGAGCCCTGGCTGCAAGACGGTCACATCATCCACATTCTGCTTACCGCCCAGCAATAGCTGATAATAATGATCATCCATGAGAATCGCTGACAAGCTCGAAGTATCGGCATCCATGGGCAGCGGGGTTAAATGTGTTTCACCTTCAAGAAACACATTCTCCAAGCGGCGACTGAATAACTCCAGCATAAATGGAAAGGCTGGAGTTTTGGGTTTCATAAAACGGTAGAACTGTTTATCACCGGTGCTTTTCTGCTGTGTCTCATACTCACCTTCTCGTACAAAGTCCCAGAACTTCTTGGCAAATACTGCATCCATAGCTTCGACACAGAGTACAATATCCAGATCCTTGGTAGCCCGAAAATCCAAGCCCACCTCATCCATCACCAAATAGCAGGCAGCACCACCAATCAGCACATATTTATCCTGTTCACCCTGGAAATAATCCCGGAACAGTTCCAAACCCTTTACTGCCATGCATTGGCCTCCATCAGGTTCTCAAGCGCCATTTCAATTCGCTCATCCTTACTATCCTGCATGCTCAACCATAAGGAGTACCGATCCACGCATCCTTCTTCAGCCAGGCGCTCTGGACTATAGCGCCATAATTCAAATTGAGCACAGCCCGATTCCGGATGTGTAATCTCTTCGACAGCCATATTCCGACTAATAGACTTCCAATCACTGGAGGTGAGAGCATAAACCGGATATTTCGGCTCTCCGATCATTGAATATTGTGCCAATGCTGATTCTCCCGCCAGCAGACCCTGCCAATGCTCCGGAACCGATTTAACCCAGACGCGCCTCCGAACCGGATTAACCATTTTCTCTTTTGCCATTTGCCAGAGCTCTTTCCCGGCAGCATTGAACTTGATCTGTTGTTTACGTCCATCTTTGTAAATGCTGACCAACTCCATGCCTTCCAATTCCCGTGCCGCCCGTGTCATACTCATCGCAGCGCATCCCAATAGTTTGGCCAGTTCAGATGGTGATTTGCCATCCAGCAACTCATTTTTTATGGCCATCATCACCAGTAACTGACTCATCGGACTAAGCTGACTGCTCTTAGGAGCATGATATGTTTTGAAATTTTCTCGTAGATCTATGCCAAGCATCGGCAGATACATTTGATTGCCTGGCACAATAAAGGGCACTTTATGTTCAATGAGTCGCTTGCGATTATAAGCTGAGCATACTTCGGTGACATAGATGATCTCATCAGGCCAAAACTCACCTGCAGCTTTCCACTGCTTGAGCACGGTGGCCGGAGTAAGCTCTTCCTCACTATTCGCAATCATCAACAAACACGATGTATCCAGCATATCGATCAGATAAAACCGATACTGTTCACGCAAAAACAGAGGCATGCTGAACACCCCTTTCCACGCCATGGCCGAGACACTGATACCAAGCACATCGTGCAGATATGCTGTCAGTTTGAAAACCAGAGACTCCATGCTAGATAATCGCCATTAATACCATAATAAACGCATGGTAACTATTTATTGGTTGTCATGCAAATAAATTGTTATGGTGTTTTATCACGGAGGTACGGGGTCGGACCAAGTTAATACGGAGGTACGGGGTCGGACCAAGTTAACTTGCTGAAATATAAGTGTTATGTCTGTATTTCGGACCAAAAAAACAGGCTTAGATGCACCTTTTTGAGGGTAAAAAGGGTGTTTTAAGATCAGCTGCTTCGCTGGCTCCGTACTATCCCGCGAATAGACAAGAATATTTGTATCAACGAAACAGTTACCGCTCATGCAACGCATCACGTGAAGGATAATCAGATGAACCTTTCAACGCCTGAGGCTCTGCTGAAAGGAACTGCTGCATGGCCTGAGCATATCCTGTTTTCTCTTTTTTAGATTCTTCACCCATGATACACCACCCTACAAGCCTCGAAAAACATACCCACAGCCGTTACTTCTTTGGAGTGGCAGTGATTTGCATCGATTCTGCTTCAAGGCAAACAATATTCCACGATCCGCATCAGAAAACAACTGCTCAATCCAGCAGCAACTCCACGCGTGGTTCGGCTTTGATCTTTGCTTTATCAATTGCGGGGCTGCAATTAAACAGGCGATTGGCGGCGATGCCCTGCCCATGCAGTGCGGCCACCACCAGATCGGAACGGGCCTGCGCCAGCGCCAGCAGCTGCGCATCATTGAGTGCTGGTAAATCCACAGATGCGTTGGGCACAGCCTGCTGCTCCGGGCTGGCAACAGATGGCTGCATCACCACTTCCCCCTCGATTCGGGTGGCGACGCCGCACACCTGCAGACGGAAATCCTTCTTCTGCATCAGCGCTGCGATTTTGCCGACATAGGCTTTCATCTGCGCTGACAGTGTTTTTTGACGTTCGCCAAAGCGGATCGGCGTCAATGTCGGTTTTGCTGCATTTTTGAGCAACCCGCCAGCCACATCGGCGATCAGAATGATGCTGCCATACGGCTGCAGCGCCAGCGCTGCATAGGTCATGGCACCGGTTTTTAGCGAGACCAGCAGCGCCTTGTTAATGATGTGATCCAGATTGACATCCGGGTCATCCAGCGGGCCGTTGACCGGCACATTCAGGGCGATATCGCCCCGATCATCCTGCAACATGCCCAACGCCATATCAATCGACATGCCGCCGGCCAGATCCGGGTGTTGGTTGACATTTTCCGGGTGCGTTGGCGCATCGAGTTGCAATTTGCGAATCAACAGCTTGTTTTTTGATTGCAGCCTGTTGTGCCCAATGCTGATATCGCTGTCCAGATTCAGTTGCCCTGTTTTGATCGACCTGCCCAGGTCATTTTCGACATAGCCGGAGAGTCGCGGCAGACCGATGTTGTGCAGTGAAACATGCAGATCAGCGCGCAACCGATCACCCGCTGCAGGGGTCAATGTGCCGCTCGCACGCAACGATCCGGATTGATCCATCTTCGCCTTCAGAACCAGCTTTCCGTCTTGTCTGCCTGCGCTGTCCAGCGGCGCAAAACGAAATTGTTCAAGCTGCAACGTTGTCGTCAGCGTCGGCGTCACCGATTCATCACGCAGCGCCATGCGACTGCCGGCCCCTACCACCACTTCATCAATCACTAGCCGCGATTTAGTCGCCTGCGTGGCGGGATGGCGGACGGCGGCCTGCGTACTGTTTCCCTTATGTTTGGCACTGTCCGATTTTGCCACCGCTTTCTTCATCAATCGGTTCGCCGATTTATCCGCTCTCATCTCCGGCGGCAACAGCCAGCCACTCTTTTGCTTTACCATCTGCGCTTGCAACTGATCCATCTTCAACTGTTCTACATGGTACGATCCATCCTTACCCAGCCTGGCTTTGCTGACCCGGATCAGTCCGACGGAACCCAGCGACCTGTTACCGGCTGCTGACAGTAGAACTGTGGGCAGTTGAACCCTGGCCAGTTGAAACGATTCAAAACTGCCCGAATCAGGGCCGTTCATGATGAACTGATCCAGATCGGCCTGGTCGAATGCACCCAGCAATCGACCAGGCGCTGATCCCGTTGGCGTATCCTGAGCATACAAGTTGCCCTTTTGGAGATGCAGAGATTTCAACTGAATCTGCTTGCCTCCACGCAGCGCCAGACCAGACAGTTTTGCAGATGCCAGATGCAACACATGATGGGCGGAACTCACGCCTTTAGCCTTCAACTGTTGCAGCGCAACCTCCGCAACGCTCACGCTGCCGCCATCCCCCGTCTCCAGCCCGGCCATCGCGATATCCGCAATACGCAACGCCTGGCGATGGCCGTCAACACCTTTCGCACTCACCCCTTTCAGAGCCAGTTTCGCCACGCTAATCGCGCCATCCGAATAAGCATTCAGACCGCTGATTACCACGTCATCCAACTTCACATCGCCCTGTCCATTCAGCGTATGTTCGATACGAATATGATCCAGACCTGCCGATGCGATACGAATATGGCCGTTCTCACTGAGTTCAACACCATCGAATTTCAATGCCGCAGCAGTGATCCGGCGCTTGTCATGTGTGCTGCGAATTTTCACGCCCTGCAAATCAAGCGCCAGTTTATTACGCCTGTCAGCAGCCAGAATATCTTTCGACAGCAGCGACAGCGTCACCTCGCCAGCGATTTTTGCACCCGTTACCTGCACACTGTAACCAAATCCGGAAAATGACGTATCGCCAATCTCGATACTGTTGACCATCCGCTGCTGCATCTGTTGCGCTTGTTGCAGGGGGGGGGAGAGCGATAAACGCAAGGATTTCAGTGGCACAGACAACTTGAAGACACCGGTTTCCACGCGCACCTTCACATCCTCCATCTGCAGATCATCCACCACCAGCTGCCATGGCTCACTCTGTTGATCAGCAGCAATATCCGTATCGGATGCGGCAGGCATTGCCGCTTTGATACCTGCCACCTGCCATATTCCCTGATGCTCCAGCAGATGCAGACTGGACTCATTGAGCTCCAGAGTGCGGACATGCACGATATGATGCCGCAACGCCAACCAGTCGAAAACGAGACTCAAATGGTCGATATTCAATCCGTCACCGGATTTCAAGCCTTCAATCGTCGCCTCGCCACTGAACAGATTAAGGTCGACATTATCAATCCGGGCATCTTCGACGCCATGACGTCGCAACCATGCTACAGCACCTTGTTCAATAGCGTAAGGCAATAGCGACAGAATCACGCCTGCTGCAACACATACTGCCCCCACAACGAACAGCAGCCTGCGCAGGCGAAATCGTGATGCAACGCCGGGCGCCTTGCCCACCGCAGCTTTCTCTTCAGCAGCCTGCATCGGATCTGTTTACAACACCTCGACCGCTTTGGCTGCAAGCCTGGAGCGCTCGCTGGCTTTCAGGGCGATATGGCCGCCATGTTCCCATCCGGCGAAAGCGGATACGGCCTGCGTCAGCCCATTGGTGTGCGGAGTCAGATACGGCGTATCGATCTGGGCGTTGTTACCGAGAATAATCAGTTTTGAGTCTTCGCCCATGCGCGTCACCAATGTTTTCATCTGGTGCGGCGTCAGATTCTGCGCCTCATCTATAATCAGCCATGTTTTGGTGAAGGTGCGTCCTCGCGCATAAGACAGTGCAGCAATCTCGATGCGATGCTGACCCAGAATATCGGATATATTTTGCGCCTCGTCGCCGAGCAGGATCGACAGATTATCGGTAATCGCGCCCATCCACGGCTCCAGCTTCTCACGTTCAGTGCCGGGCAGGAAACCGATATCCTGGCCCATCGGCACGGTTGCCCGGGTTACCAGAATTTTTTCATACAACCCCATATCCAGTGTCTGATGCAGCCCTGCCGCCAGCGCCAGCAACGTCTTGCCGGAACCGGCCAGTCCCATCATGGACACCAGATCGAGATCGGCATCCATCAACAGATTCATGGCCATATTCTGTTCCAGATTGCGCGCCTGAATCCCCCATACTGCGTGACGATCATGCCGGTAGGAGGTGATATCCTGCAGATGCACCTTGCGATTATCTTTATCAATATCGTCACAGCGCATGGCCACTTCCCTATCGCCCGGCAGAATAACGAATGAATTCATAAATGGCAGATCCATCTCCTCGGGCCATGTCACCACAAAATGGTTGCCATGATCATGTTCCAGCACCGCCATATCATTCGCCATAGCTTCCCATGTGGCATGATCCAGCCGCACCTTGCCGCTGGGCAATACCGACAGATCACTGACGACGCGATCCGAACGGTAATCTTCCGTTTTCAAACCCAGCGCACGCGCCTTGATGCGCAAATTGATATCTTTGGAGACCAGAATAACATGGCGGTCGGGATGCTCCTGCTGCACCGCCATAGATACGGCGATAATGCGATTATCACCGCTGCCATTGGCCAAAGAATCCGGTAGTATCTCCAATGATCTATGATTCAGTTCAAAAAATAGCCTGCCGCCGCCGGGCAACGGACACCCCTTCGACAGATCATCGCAATCCATACTCAATTCATCGAGCTGACGGGACGCCTCGCGCACATTGCGGGCCAGCTCATCGAAGCCTTTTTTTACCTTGTCCATCTCCTCCAGCACCACGATAGGAAGAATCACATCGTGCTCATCAAAGCGTTGCAGAGAACTGGGGTCATGAATAATGACATTGGTATCAAGAATATAAATTTTTCGCTGTTGGTCTTCGGTCAAGGCATTTCTCCCGGAGCGTATATTAAATCGGACAATGCACATTGTGACACATCAGCCGGAATTGTCATACGATAAATAAGAAAGTGAATGATGCTTGACAGCCCACTTTCTCTCGGCATTATTCGCCCCGTTCGCGGGTATAGCTCAGTTGGTAGAGCGCGACCTTGCCAAGGTCGAGGTCACCGGTTCGAGCCCGGTTACCCGCTCCAGATGTAAAAGGGGTCCTGGCGGCCCCTTTTATTTTCATGTCAGTATGATACAATCGGTTGTAAACGGCAGGGTGGCTCAGTGGTACGGCGGAGGATTGCAAATCCTTTATTCGCGAGTTCGATTCTCGCCCCTGCCTCCAACCGCACATCCACATAACACGAGAAATCATCATGCATGACATCTGTGAAAATAGCTAGACGGAGACGACAACATGAAATATATCCAAATGATCATACTGGCAGGTTCACTGGCACTGGCTGGCTCGGCCTGCGCCCATGAGGATCACGACAAGGGCGTATCATTCGAAACCCCCAAAGATGGCGCCACAGTTAGCCAGAGCTTTAAGGTAGAGATGGAAGTGGAAGGCATGAAAGTACATAAGGCAGGCAACCCGGTTGAAGGCACCGGCCATTTTCATATCATCATTGATGGCGACTGTGTAACACAGGGTGTAGCGGTAGCCAAAGATGCGACCCACATCCACTTCGGAAAGGGGCAGGACGAAACCTATATTGCCCTGAAACCCGGCACGCATACCCTGAGCTTGCAGTTTGCTGATGGGCACCACATCTCCTATGGCAAGGACTGGTGCAAAACAATCCGCATTACAGTCAAATGATGACTTTGCAAGAATTCATCAGAACGCCCAAGAATGGGCGCGAAAATCAACTTCACCAACAGTGATCTGACAAGAAACCGGAGGCGGTGCAAAGCGAATAACCGTTGTTACAAATCCAGCGTCAAACTGGCCGGATATTCCAGCACCTCTTTCACTGCCACCAGAAAACGGACGGCATCGGCACCATCAATCAGGCGATGATCGTAGGACAGAGCCAGATACATCATCGGTCGAACCACAATAGTATCATTGACCACCACAGGCCGTTTCTGAATATTGTGCATGCCGAGTATGCCACTCTGCGGCGGATTAAGAATCGGCGTCGATAACATCGAGCCAAAAATGCCGCCATTGGTGACTGAAAACGTGCCGCCCTTCAAATCATCCGGCAACAGACCGCTGTTGCGCGCTTTATCGGCCAGCGCAGCTATACCCTTCTCAATATCCGCCAGCCCCATGACATGCGCATCACGCAAGACCGGCACCACCAATCCCTTGTCGGAACTCACCGCGATGCCAACATCCACATAATTGTGATAAACAATATCGTCACCTTCAATATAGGCGTTCAGGGCGGGATATCGGCATACGGCCTGACAGACAGCACGCACGAAAAACGACATAAAGCCCAGCTTCACCCCGTGTCTGTCCTGAAACGCCTTGCCAAACCGGCTACGCAGATCTATCACAGCTTGCAGATCCACCTCATTGAATGTGGTCAGCATGGCCGCCGTATTCTGGGCATATTTCAATCGTTCGGCAATGCGCTGGCGCAACCGGCTCATCGGCATCCGCTCCTCGCTGCGCGCACTGGATATCACTGGTGCAGAGATGATTGATGCCTCGGCGACAATGCCCGGTTCTTTTGCAGGTGCTTCCACAACCGATTCAGCCTTGGGTTCAGCTTTAGGTTTAACTTTGGATTCGACCTTCGCTTCTGCTGTTAGCTCTGGCTCCGAAGCCGTTGTGATTTCCGGCTGAACGCTATCGTCAATCAGACCAATCACCTCTTCCGGCTCAACCGTGTCATCGGCTTGCTTAAACACGCTTTTGAGCACGCCATTATCCAGCGCAGTAATTTCCATGGTGATTTTATCGCTCTCGATTTCCGCCAGAACATCATCGACAGCAACCATATCCCCCTCGTTTTTCAACCATGCCACCAGCGTCGCCTCGGTTTCAGATTCACCCAGACTCGGCACCTTGATTTCAATATCTGCCATCGTAATTACTCCCTCTCCAGTTGCTTGTCCGATAACGCTGCATCCACCAGCGCCGCCTGTTCCTCTTTGTGCCGCTTGGCAGAGCCCACTGCCGGCGCTGCGGCTGGCGGACGCGTGATGTCGTAAATCTTTTGATGAGCCAGCAAAACCTGTCGAATCGAACTATTCAATGCCATCCATGCGCCCTGATTCTTGGGCTCTTCCTGTACCCAGACAACCTCTTCAACCGCTGCATATACCTCCAGTTGTGCACGAACCTGAGATGTTGGAAACGGATAAAGCCGTTCGATACGCACCATGGAGATATCCTTGATATTTCTATTCCGGCGTTCAGCCAGCAAATCATAATATACTTTGCCGGTGCACAAAATCAGTCGTCGCACTTGTGATGGCTCAATATCGGGATCCATTTCCTGTAGCACCGGCTGAAATCGGCCTGTGGTAAAATCATCCAGATGCGAAAAGGACAGTTTATTTCTCAACATACTCTTCGGTGCCATCATAATCAGCGGTTTGCGCACCCGGCTCATCTGCTGGCGGCGCAACAGGTGAAACAGTTGCGCCGGCGTGGTCGGGCAAATCACCTGCATATTCTGCTCGGCGCACAACTGCAAATAACGCTCCAGCCGCGCTGACGAATGCTCGGCGCCCTGCCCTTCGTAACCATGCGGTAACCACACCACCAGGCCGGACATACGATTCCACTTGGTTTCACCAGCAGCAATGAATTGATCGATCACCACCTGCGCCATATTGGCGAAATCGCCATATTGTGCTTCCCAAATCACCAGAGCACGCGGCTCGGCCACCGAATAGCCGTATTCATAACCCAGCACGGCCAATTCAGATAGCATACTGTCGATGACAATAAAGTGCGACATCGACCCATTCTCTACCTGTCTGAGTGGCATCATAGATTTTCCGGTAACCTGGTCATAGACCACAGCATGACGATGAAAGAATGTACCGCGCCCGGAATCTTCGCCGGACAAACGCACCCAACCGCCTTGATTGACCAGCGTGGCATAGGCCATCGTCTCGGCACAACCCCAGTCCACGGGTTCATGCCCCATCATCATCTGCATGCGGTTTTCATAGATTTTTTCAATACGGGGGTGCAGCGTAAACCCGGCGGGCAACAGATGTACCCGATGCGCCATTTCGCTTAAAATCACATCCACCACAGATGTATCCGGTTCTTCATCACTGTCGCGCAGATAGCCGCTCCAGCGCCCTTGCAGACTATTGATTTTCGTATGCGGATGCTCTTTGGTGCGGCGCATCTGATCCAGACAGTTGCGAAACGTTTTCACCATGCTTTCGCTGTCCTGTTCGTTGAGCACCCCATCGGCAATCAGGCGACCCCGATACACCGATTCAACAGTAGGATGTTCAGCAATGCGCCTATACATCAGCGGTTGCGTCACTTCAGGCGAGTCCGCTTCATTATGGCCATGTCTGCGATAGCAGATCAGATCAATGACGATGTCCTCACGAAACATATTACGGTATTCAAGGGCAATCTCGACAGCCAGACAGCAGGCTTCCGGATCATCGCCGTTGACATGCAAAATCGGAGCATGCACGACCTTGGCAATATCGGTACAATAGGTCGAGGAGCGTGCATCATGCGGGTTGACCGTAAAACCAATCTGATTATTGACAACAATATGAATGGTGCCACCAATACGAAAACCGCGTAGCTTGGATAGTTCCAGCGACTCGGCCACCACACCCTGTCCGGCAAAAGCGGCATCGCCATGCACCAGCACATTCATCACTTCGCGTTTCGTCTTGTCTTTGCGGCGACACTGACGCGCCCGCACGCTGCCCATCGCCACCGGCGTGATAATTTCCAGGTGCGAAGGATTAAAGCCGAGCGACACATGCACCACTCCGCCGGGCGTTTTCACATCGGACGAAAAGCCCAGGTGATATTTCACATCGCCCTGTCCCTGGGCTGCCTCTTCAAGTTGTGCGCCCTCGAATTCGGAGAAAATATCCGACAGCGACTTGCTCATAATATTGGCCAACACATTCAGGCGGCCACGATGAGCCATACCCAGGATAATCTCTTTGGCACCATGACCACCGGCATGCTGAATCAGCGTATCCAGCATCGGAATAAGGCTTTCGCCGCCCTCCAGGGAAAAGCGCTTCTGGCCGACATAACGTGTATGCAGGAAACGCTCGAATTCTTCGGCATGCATAACCCGCCCAAAAATATGTCTGCGCGTATCGGCATCGTAGTCCGGCGTAGAACGCACAGCTTCGAGCCGGTTCTGAATCCAGTGTTTGCGGGCAGAATCGGTAATGTGCATGAACTCGGGGCCGATATGGCCGCAATAGGTCTGCGTCAGCAATGCAATAATATCGCGTAAATGCATCTGTTTGCCGCCAGCCAGATCGCCTGCAGGAAAGGTATGGTCCAGATCGCGCTCCGACAAACCGTAATAGCCCAGATCGAGTTCGGGGCTCGGTGCCCGGGGATTCAGTTTCAGGGGATCGAGATCAGCGTGCAGATGACCATGCACCCTAAATCCGTGAATCAAATAAAAAGCCCGCGAGGGATATTCAATATCATCCTGAACCCGCCGCTCCAGTGTCTGGCTGGCCGGTCCACCAGCACGATGAACAACCGGTGCCATACGTGCCAGCATTTCCAGATGGTCAGGAACCGCACCAGTCTCTGCATCAGACAGGGCAGAAAAATATTCGGTCCAGCCCGATGGCAATGAAGCAGGATCGCACCGATACTGCTCATACAAGCGTTCCAGATAGTCACCGCCAGCACTGAACAGATCATCGTCGATATTTGTCTGTAACTGTTCCGATTGACTCACGCTACCTCCAAATTCCTGTTGCCGCCTAATGATTCAAACGGGTTAAACTCTAATGCCCCGCCCGTTCAACTCAACCATAGCGGAGACGATACCACAACAATCCCAGATATTCGTGTAATCCATCCGCAGAATCAGCCATCACGTTCCAGCGTGGCAGCCAGCTTCTGATATCATAAGGCTCTCTTTCAACCACATAATCACATGGTGCCGGAATAACGGTAAAACCATGTTGCTCAAACGACCACACTGAGCGAGGCATATGCCATGCTGTCGTCACCAACACGATGGTCTTGCTCCCTTGCGCTTGCATAACCTGCTGCAAATTCGCCGCATTTTCCCAGGTATTATTGGCTTTGGTTTCTATATGAATTCTGTCTGAAACCACACCCAGGCGTATTAACATACGCTGCATCAACAAACCTTCCGGTTCTGATGTTTCGGATAATACTGAGCCGCCGGTGGTATAAATATCCAGGCTCGTTCGCTCAGCCAGATCGGCAGCATAGACTGTCCGCATCATAGCATATCGGGACAACACATCCCGCCCGCCATATTCCGGTGCTTTTGCGTTGATGCCACCGCCGAGCAGAACGATGACGGCACTTTCTCTATGTACCTGTTTAGATACGATAGATTTGGATCCGGTGGATTCAGACAGAAACACCGGATAGCGGTTCTCCAGCGGCGATAACAGCGCATCCCGCACCGGCTCAATGGACAGCAGCCATAGCGATAGCAGAGACAAAACCACCAAAAATTTCCCCATGCGCGCTTTCCAGCCTATCAGCCCGGCTACAGCCAATAAAATCAATCCGCCTGGCGGCAACAACAACTGTGATATGGCTTTGCTGATTAACAAGCTCATCAATATAGTCCTGATTCAGAAGGGCACAGCCCGGTTTGAGTTGCGGCATAGATTGTTTTGCAGCACAGATGGACCGACGTTAGCCCGATATCCGGTCAATCATCCAGAGATCAGTCATCCAACGGATCATCTTCATCATCCACAATATAATGGTATGGCGCAGTGATCACATCCATCGTGGTCACCATAGCTGAACGGACAACAGCGCACGACGACAGCCTGAACAACGATAGAAACAGAATGATTAACAAACGCATAACTGAAACCCCTGTTGAATATTTATTCCGCCTTACTATAGCCAGGCAAGTTGCGAAAGCACGAAAAATCGCGCTTCTGGCTGCTTCAGATAAGATTCACCAACCCTTTCAGCACCATATCGGTATGACTGATAATCCCGATCACCTTGCCATTCTCCACCACCGGCGCACGTGACAACCCAAGCCGGGCAAACAACGAACTAGCGTAGCGGATATCCATATGCGGATGCACAGTCACCGCCGGTTTGGTCATCACCTCATAAATACTAACCCGATCCGGAGAACGGTTGGCCGCCAGCACATGGCGGGCAATATCGGCGATCACCACAATACCATATTCATCATGTTCATGGCGCTTATCCACAATCAGGCATTTGGTTTCCACATGCTGCATCAACGTCAACGCCTGACGCACAGTGGACACTCCTTCTACCATATCATATTCTTTCTTCATCACATCCCTGACTGTAATGACTATTCCATTCGCATCTGAACCATTATCCCAGCTCATAGTTTTTCCTCCACTTCATCCATCAGGCACATGATCTGGCCTCCGAGTCCGACCGCATCTTCAACATCAATCTGAAACGCCACACCCGAACCGGGATTCTCTTCAAAGCCTGCTTCTACTGCAATCCGTTCGAGAATATTGCGGCTCAAATGCTCCTCAACCAGAAACAGTACCATGTCGCGCTGCGCCTCCAGAGCCAGCCCGAAAAATGTCTTTTTCGGATTGAGTCCCTCACCTCGCGCATCGCCTACCACTGTGGCCCCGGTTGCCCCGGCCTCTCGTGCCGCCGCCATAATCTGATCCGTTTTGGTGTCAGCCACCAGTGCAATCAATAATTTAAATCGCATCATCCACCTCCTGTTTCTCTTGTTGTTTTCTTTCTCTGCGTAACACCAGCCAGCGACTCATTTGTGCATATCCCATCACACTCATAATGGGAAATACACTGGCAAAGGCAATCAGACCAAACCCGTCAATCAACGGGCTACGACCCGGAATGGTGGTCGCAAGACCAATCCCGAGCGCCGCCAGCAGCGGCACCGTCACAGTCGATGTGGTCACCCCGCCAGAATCGTAGGCCAGTGGAATAATCATCGCTGGCGCGCGCATGGTTTGCACAATCACAATAGAGTAGGCCACCATAATATAGAGCCACAGTTGCGTACCGGTAACGATGCGATAACAACCGATAGACACACCAATCGCCACGCCCAGCGATACTGCCAATCTCAGCCCCCATGCCGAAACCGCCCCACCAGATACCTGCTCGGCTTTCATACCCACCGCAATCAAGGCCGGCTCAGCCAGCGTGGTCGCCAGACCAATGGCAAAGGCAAACACATAGACCCAGCCAAAATCCTGCCAGTCGATTGTCGTAACAGAGGAGGCTGCCGCACCGTATAAAAAGGCAGGGTTGGTCAATTGCGCCGCCATGACTTCACCCAGTGGGAAAATGGCTTTCTCGAGCCCCATTAGAAACAACGACAGCCCAAGCAGCACATAGATAAATCCACGCACCACCCGCCACGCATTGGCAATAGGTTGGCGCAGCACAAGCAGTTGAAAGCCGAGCAGAAAAACCCCCAGCGGCAGCACATCACCCAGGGTGGACTGCAAGGTAACGAAAAATACTTCAATGAGATTCATAGGATAAACATGCCATAAGCCATCACGAAAATGATCGGCACCAGTGAGGCAAATGCAATCAGGCCAAAACCATCCAACAAGGGATTACGGCCACGAATCGAGGTCGCCAGGCCGATGCCCAGCGCAGTCACCAGCGGTACGGTAATAGTCGAGGTCGTCACACCGCCGGAGTCATAGGCGATACCGATAATTTCTTTGGGTGCAAACATGGTCATCACCACAACCACCACATAACCGCCCATGATGCAAAAATGCACCGGCCAACCGGACAAAATCCGTAGTACACCCAGTACAATCGCTGTGCCAACCGAAATAGCCACGGTCAACCGCAAACCATTGGCATAGCTATCCATGGCAGCCTGAGTTGAGGCAATCATGCCGCTATCAGCCGCAATGCGGGCGGCCTTGCCTGTTACGGCAATCAGTGCCGGTTCAGCCACGGTGGTTCCAAAACCGAGCAGAAAAGCAAAACTCAGCAACCAGTAAATATTACCTTTTTTGGCAAATGCACGCGCCATCGACTCACCAAGCGGAAACATACCAATGTCCAACCCGCGCACAAACAGCGCCAGCCCAACCAGCACGAGCACCAGCCCAACCAGCATCTCCTCCATATTGGGAATCGGTTGCCTGAGCACCAGCCCCTGAAAAAACAGGATCACCAGCACAATAGGCGTCAGATCGCGCGCAGCTTCAAGCAGCGGACGCATAGCATCCACCAGCACTTTCAGCATCACCGACCTCACATCTTTCAATAGTCCTCCCTGCCTGAATCGCATTATTCCGCATCAGGTGGAACACACGCTTCAGAATGTAGCCGAATCATCTGTGTCCATCAATCGATGAACAGTGTTTGTCCTGCACTGCATTGAAGCGCAGGCAGTTTTATTCATTTGCATTCACCCCCGATATCTCATGCACCTCTCATGCATGCTTGCCAATGCGTACATATCATCACAGTTTGCGCCTGCCGTACGACAAATCCGATGGAGAACGCACACCCTGCTTATTACATGAACATTAAAACTGTCACCTGGATTATGGGAAACCTGTGCACCCTGTTCGGCATCGCCATGCTGACAACAGGATTGGTCTCGCTATTTTATCATACGGCCCATTTTCCGCACTTTCTGATCAGCGGCTTCTCTGTGATCACCATCGGTTTGCTGCTTAAATATGCATCCGGCCCCTACCCCACCACCATTAATCGACGCGAGGGCTGTCTGATCGTCGCTTTATCGTGGTTCTTCCTCTCGGCGATCGGTGCCATCCCGTTTATGGTAACTGGCACATGCCACTCATTTATCAACGCCTTTTTTGAGGCTGCATCCGGGTTAACCACAACAGGAGCGACGATTCTGGAGCATCTGGACCAACAGCCGCCATCGATCCTGTTCTGGCGATCGATGCTGCAGTGGTTCGGCGGCATGGGTATTATTGTATTTGCTATTGCCATTATGCCGTTTCTTGGCATCGGCGGCATGCAGATGTTCAAGGCTGAAGTACCGGGGCCGATCAAAGACAAACTGACAGCCCGGATTAGCCAGACCGGCAAAGCGCTGTGGTTGATTTATTTCCTGCTGACGGCGGCATGCGCCGTTGCTTACTGGGCCGATGGCATGAACCTGTTCGATGCTGTCAATCACGCCATGTGCACCCTCTCCACCGGCGGCTTCTCAACCCATGATGCCAGTTTCGGATTTTACAACAAGCCATCACTCAACTGGATTGCAACGCTGTTCATGTTTCTGGGCGGCATTAATTTTTCGCTACACTACGCCGCTCTGCGAGGAGGCATGCATCGCAGCTATATCTGCGATGGTGAATTCAGAGCATATGCCTGCTGGCTTTTGGTTCTGATTGCTGTGCTATGGCTGGTTGGCGTGACATCCCATGTGCGTTGGGATCAGATGATTTTCACCCTCGTATCCATCGCCACCTCAACCGGATTCGTCAATGCCGATTACAGCTTCTGGCCTCCGGCGGCTCTGCTGCTACTGGCTGTCGCCATGTTTGTCGGAGCATCGGCCGGCTCCACGGCCGGCGGTCTGAAAATCATCCGCATGATTCTGCTCAGTCGGCAGGGCATCATGGAACTCAAACGCTTTCTCCATCCCGCTGCCATCTTGCATGTCAAAGTCAATCGCCGCACGGTTCCTTCCCATATTATACAATCACTATGGGCCTTTGCCGTACTCTATATCTCCGTCATCTTTGCGCTGGCGATGATGGTATCCATGACCGGAGTCGATATTCTTACATCCATTTCCGCCTCGCTCACCTGCATTTCCAATACCGGGCCTGGCTTCGGACCACTCGTCGGGCCGGCATCCAACTATCTCACCCTGCCTGATACAACCAAGGTGCTGCTGGTCATTGGTATGATCGCAGGACGCCTCGAAATCTTCACCCTGCTGCTAATACTATCCCCTTTCTTCTGGCGTAAATAATATCATCGCAACCCATGCACGGCTAAAGCAGCACCACCAGTGCATATTGAAGCGTTACAATAAAAACACCCCCCGTATCCGAGATACGGGGGGGTGTTGGCAACTTGAAGGGAGACATATCGTTCCTCCCTTCAAACTGTCCGGTTATATATTAACGGACAATATAGTTCCCGTTTCTGCCCAGCTTCGGATCAGCATCCTTGGAGTTGAGCAGCACCGTGATAGCACCGCGAAGCGCTGCGCCCATGGTGTGATCGACAATGGCGTTAGCCGTTGTTTTGCCCTTGGGCGAGACAATGTCAAAGATGGAGGCCGATGCGACCGGCATGCCCCATGTCTGGATATCATACAGTATATTCTTCGGGCTGCCGTTGAGATAGACGCGATCCCAGATACCGGCAATCGGATGAAATGCAACGGGCATATTGATATTGGCGTTAACAAAGTAGATGCGAACGCGCTCACCCGGCTTGGATACCAGAATTCGCTTCATGGAAGCATTGGGATCATGGACAGGATCGTAATTAAATATCTTGCCATTGATCAGGCTGCCTGCCCAACCCCTGTTCTCAATCATCGCTTTGGCATCTTCCGCATTGGGGAAATACTGTCCCTGAACCAACACATATTCACGATCAGGCTTGGGGAACTTCTTTGAGTAGCCGTCTTTCGGATCAATGATAATCACACCATACATGCCACGTGCGATATGTTGCGCCATCGGAGATGCTCCGCAGTGGTACATAAATACGCCGGCACGTTTGGGAATAAATTTGAACTTCTTGGTGTGGCCCGGTTTCACCGGTGCGAATTCATCCAGCACATTCACTTCTGCTGCATGAAAATCAATAGAATGCGAGTTCTTGTTGGTCTTGGGGTTGATCAACGTAAAATCCACAGTATCGCCCACTCTCGCACGCACCACCGGCCCGGGAATGGTGCCGTTGTATGTCCAGGCCGCATATTTAGTGCCCTTGTTGTCAATGGTCAGGGTGGTTTCCTCCGCAGTAAAAGTCACCTTCACTGTTTTGGCCTGAACCGCCGATACACTTATCCCTGCGACCATGGCAATCGTTGCACATGAAAGCAGACTTGCTTTGAATAGTTTCATAGACTATTTCCTCCTCTTTTTTTGATGCAAACAACACCACGATAAGACTCCTGGCGAATCAACCTCCGTATTTACATTTGCATAACGTACGGAGATATTTTACGAGATCATGGATCTCGTTATCGGTAAAGGTGCCGCCCCACGGGGGCATCAGGACAGATTTACTAATCGACAATCCGCCCTCCTTGATCACCTTGAATAGTTCATCATCACTGCGTCCGCTCATGGTCTTGGTATCGGTATGATCCCTGGGCTGCACAGACATATCCCTGATATTCACACCCATGCCATTGCCCTGCATGCCATGGCACTGGATGCAGTAGGTGTGATAGTTATCCCTGGCCGACTCAGCCATAGCCAGTGAAGGCATCAGCGCCAGCAACAGCGCCATCAGCAAAACAGTTTTATTGTTCATCGCTAAAATCCTCTTTGGACAGATCAATCAGATAATTCACCAACTGTTGGATATTGTCGGCCGGCACATGCTTATTGGGCATCCATATTTTCGGATCCCATGCCTGTGGGTTTTTGATATAGCTCAGCATAAATGACGCTTGCAATCGCTTACCGGCCGTGTACGCCTCGGATCCGGACATGCCGCCATAACCCGGTTCGATCTGATGACAAGCCATGCAGCCGTAGATTTTGTCAAACATCATCTCTCCGATGGGAGTGGGTGCGGGTATCAGTTTTTCACTGGCAACCAGATTGCTGTTTGCCTTGAAGGTCATCAGCGCATCGGCTACTGCTGTTGCATCACGCTTGTTCAAACTGACATGCGGCTTCAATGTAGATGCGTCAACCACATCGTGTTTTGGGCCCGGTTTGATATGGTCACGATAAAACATGCCGGCCGGACGAATACGCTCCGGCTTCTGTAGCCATGACACCAACCAGTCATGTTTATATTTGTTACCAGCATAAAACAGATCCGGACCTTTGCGTTTCCACAGAGCGGCAAGCGTCACCGGAGCCGGCCCCTTCAGGTTATGACAGGAAACACAGCGGGAGTTAAGAATAGATTTGCCCGTCTCTCCGGCATGCAACGGTGGGGAGAACAGACAGCTGATAGCCGCGACAAAAAATATCGACAGGCGACACATCACACCATGCTCCCATGCAAAATCCCGGCTGAACAAACCGGAAAAGCGATCGCCGTGGATGGCTTTGCAAATAACTTCAGACATAATACTTCCATCCTCTATTAACTGGCAAACAGAGCATTGTTGCAAAACACAACTGTTTTAAAACCAGAAAGAATTATTTGTGATACATCTTTGTAAAAAGCGGATTGTAAATATACTTTATCACTTGTCAACACCCATACAAAGATTCGGGTTTTATGCTGTGAAATATACAGCCTCACCATATCGACTCACAGCCGGATAAGATGATGTGATACCGGATTGGATGATATTGATGGCCGGATGAACCCACCCGTTATCCAGAGCAGACAAGAAAACATTGGCGAAACTGGCGCAGGGACCATCACCATGGCTTTTATTGGTGCCGGAGGTGGAGCCGCCGCCAGCATGAATTGCAGCACTCCCGATCGGCAGCAGCGGGTTACCTGATCATCGAACGTCCCACCCCCTCCCGACTCCATCTCTACAGGCCGTCGCCATGCTCAAGCGCTATCGTAGTTCAGCCATTCATGTGATCGGGCATGCCAAAGAAAACAGCAGCGCGGATATCTTCCGCAGAGTGGAAATCATGATTGAAGCGCGCCACGCCATCTGATTCAGGCCAGCTTATCATCGGCAATATGATAGGTGGGATCTTCCTTGATATTGACTTCAACCAGATCGGCGGCGGTGCTCAACAGCTGCCGGCATTCGGGGCTCAAGTGTTTCATGTGTAGGTGTTTACCGGCCTGTTTATAACGTTCAGCCAGATTGTCGATCGCCTCAATGGCTGAATGGTCGGCAATGCGCGACATGGCGCAATCGATATAGACATTGTCGGGATCGCTGTCCGGATCAAACAGCTCATTGAAGCGATGCACCGATGCAAAAAACAGTGGCCCGTGCACCCGATAGACGCGTGAACCGTCTTCGCGATTCTCGACAATGACATAGATATAGCGCGCCTGCTTCCAGGCAAACACCAGCGCGGTCGCGATCACGCCGATGATAACCGCTGTCGCCAGATTGGTGAATACGGTCACCACGGCTACCAGAATGCCGACAAACGAATCTTCGTGCGGAATCTTTCTGAGCAAGTTGAAACTGCCCCACTCAAAGGTGCCGATCACCACCATGAACATTAATCCGACCAGGGCCGCAACCGGCACCATGGCAATCAGTCCGGATGCAAACATGATGAATATTAGCAGAAACAGAGCGGCTGCAATGCCCGAGAGATTACGCAGCCCACCGGATGTGACATTAATCATGGTCTGCCCGATCATGGCGCAGCCGCCCATACCGCCAAAAAAGCCATTCACCGTATTGGCCAGCCCTTGACCAATAGAGACACGATTGCCCTGACCGCGCGTGCCGGTCATTTCATCAACCACGCTCATCGTCAGCAGCGATTCGATCAGTCCGACGCCGGCCAGAATGAAGGCGTAGGGAAGAATAATCTCCAGCGTTTCGAGGTTGAACGGCACCGACGGAATATGGAACGCCGGGAAACCACCGCTGATATCGGCAATATCGCCGACGGTTTTGGTATCCAGCCCACCGAAAATCACCATCAGGCTGATGGTGATGATCGCCGCCAGACCGGCCGGAATAGCGCGGGTGATTTTGGGCAGGAAATACATGATCGCCATGGTCATCGCCACCAGCCCCAGCATGATCAACAGCGGAGAACCGGAGAGCCAGTGCAGCGTGCCGTCTGCAGCGCGGCTTTTGAACTGCTCCATCTGAGCCAGAAAAATGACAATGGCAAGGCCGTTGACAAATCCGAGCATCACAGGATACGGCACCATACGAATATATTTACCGAAACGGGCCGCCCCAAACATGATCTGCAACAATCCGGTCAGCACCATGGTGGCGAACAGATATTCCACGCCGTGCTGCGACACCAGCGCCACCATCACCACCGCCATCGAACCGGTTGCGCCGGAAATCATGCCGGGACGACCGCCGGCCAGCGAGGTCACCAGCCCCATCAGAAATGCGCCGTACAACCCGACCAGCGGATTCACACCCGCCACAAAGGCGAAGGCGACCGCTTCGGGCACCAGCGCAAAGGCCACGGTCAGTCCGGATAGTATATCATCCTTGGCTCTGGCGGCGTGAGCGTAATATATCTGAAACATGCAATCTCCTCGGGGCGCGGCACTCTAGGACAGAGCCCCGGCCATGCAAGGCAAACAGAAAATGACCATGATCTTCTTCAAACATATTTTCTCGCACCATCACGCGACAGTATACAAACATACCGGATGCGTTTTCAGCGCTTTTCACCATTTCAGAGTGACAAATATGACGATCTGAAACTCCGAGCCAGAATGCCTCCTGAGTCTGGCCATTTTCAGACGTTCGCATAGCCTTGGATATCAGTACCGACTCATCAATATCAAATTATCAAAGCCTGGCATCGTTCTCCTTTACGTACGGCGCCGTTTATCATGTCACTTCTCTCGGTGATGGGCGTGAGGATATTTATCTCTCTGATGAGGATAGGGAACTATTTCTCAAGGTATTGTCACACGTTGTTGAGCGATTTGGATGGGTGTGCCATGCATGGTGCCTGATGACAGACCATTATCACCTGATGATCGAAACGCCCAAAGGAAACCTGAGCAAGGGAATGCGCCAACTTAACGGCGTATATGCCCAATGTTATAAAGCAATCCTTATTGAAAAAGAAGCGCACCTCCTTGAATTATCACGCTACATTGTCCGCAACCCAGTGGCCGCGGGTATGGTGAAATTGGCAGAGGATTGGCCCTGGAGAAGTTATCGGTCAACTGCCGGGTGGAGCAAACACCAGGCTTTGGCTGTGTTGACTGGATACTGGAACAATTTGGCGGCAGCACATTGCGTTACAGGGAATATGTTGAACAGGCATTAATAGAAGATGCTCCTTTGAAACCTGCAAAAGGTTCGCATGTGCTCGGCAGCGAAGCGTTCAGAAAAAAATGCACAAAAAAACATTCATGCGAATCCAGAGTCGCCCAGATTGCAGCAACATATTGCTCGGCGCAGCCTTACGGAAATAATGGAAAGCCATTTGGAGCGAGGTGAATGGATGGCCTATGCACGGCTATACGATGCGGGAAATTGCTGACTTAGCCAAGGTACATTACTCTCTGGTAAGTAAAGTCATCAAAGCTTGAGAAGAAGAAAATTCAACTTTCAAGACTTATCCTCTTGACCCTTATCCTCTAATAGTACCTTGCGCATTCGATGGATCTATGTCCCATATTTATGGGACATACATAACAACATAAACGGTATATTCTTCCGGACCAATGAGCATTCCAAAAAAAGATTACAGGGAAACAGACCCTGTATAGCGCATACAGCGTTAAATGGAGGTTACACAATGACGGGCTGTGAAATGGCAGCAGTTATTCCATATTTTGTACATTTTGGCACGGCTGTGTTGGCTCTTCTCTTCTCTGTATTAATATTTAAAATATTTCCAAAATCGGAAACAAACATTAGCGGCCCTTTAGGCACCACCTTTGGTGAACTAAGGTTTAAGGCTGGAGGCGCCATCGGCGGATTTCTGATTGTATATATTATAATGGTTGTTCTTACACCTAATATTAACAGCGCATTAGTATCGGAAGCTTGTGGAAACAAGATGGAGAAATGGACCTTCTCAGTGCCGGTTTATATTCTTGATGGAAATACAGGCCAATTGGATACGGACATATCCAAGTTGAAAAAACAAATAAAAGTTGAACTTACGGAGTCAATTTGGAGCATCTCACAGAGCAATCAAGTCAAGTTTCATTACTACGTTGACCCAGACAAAATAACAGCATCTTTGAAGGGTCTTTCAATGAACATTGCAAATGAAATAAGCGCCGATAAAAAAACCAAATATATTTACGAAGGCGGGAATATCGATTTTTTTGACAAAAAAAGTATGTTTATTATTGATAAAGAGAATAAGCGAGTACTGGTTGGTTCTCCGATTATCTTTAAAAAGATAGCAACGGCTAACAGGGCGTTTTCCCCACAGGAGCAGGATAAAACAGTTGAAGATGCTTTTAACGAAGCGCCCGAACTACCAACGATACCAGCAAGGAA
>JALUWF010000373.1 GCA_027019785.1 Mariprofundus sp.
TGGGTTGGGATATGGATTTGATTTTCCTTTGCGTTCTTTGCGGCTTTGCGAGAGATGCTTTTGATTCTGTTTGTAACAGTAATAAAACCATGACTTTTCCTGAGTATAAAACCGCTCTGAAAATTGATACATTTGCCGGATGCCGATTCGCTCTTCCGGCTTACAATCCCGACACAGTCAAAAGCGACTCTCGCAAAGAACGCCAAGACGCAAAGAAAGGCAAAACAACCGAATAGAAAAGCTATAAATGCGCCTGCCTATGTTGGTAATCAACAAGTTAAGTGCTTATTTCAGAAAAGCAAACCTGGCCACGAATGAACACGAATTAAAAGGCAATATGCAGAAGCTGATTTGGAGGTTTTATAATCAGTGTTCACTCGACAAATCAGTGGCTGGGGTTTTTAGATTTTCCTGTTTGGTTCCGGTTATGCTGGGTTGGGGGATCTGTGATGACGGAACGTATATAACCTACCCATCAGACCTTTTGCTCAGACTGACGCGCTGAATCCAGTCGCTGCGGACGCTTAATACTTCAACATGAATATCACCGATGGAGAGACAGAGGCGCCCTTCAGGGATATCGCCAAGAATATGTACAATCAGGCCGCCAATGGTGGTGGCGATCTCTTCAGGCAGGTCGGCATCCATCTCCTGATTAATATCGTGCAGGGCGACCGTGGCGGCGGTAACCAGCGAACCATCCGGTTGCGGCCACATCTCCTGTTGCGGCGTGATATCCGATTCATCATGAATTTCCCCGACAATTTCTTCGATAATATCTTCCAGCGTAATTAAACCTTCAATATCTCCGAATTCATCGACGATGATAGCCAGATGTTCGTGATTGGTTTGAAAATCGAATAGCTGCGCCAGCGCATTTTTGGTGGTCGGAATATAGGGCGGGGTTTTCCAGATCATGGCTTCAGACAGTGGCATGGAGGGTGTTTTTAGTTTGAGCAGATCACGCAGGTGAACAATGCCGATCAGGTTGTCGGCGGCATCCAGATACACAGGATGACGCGAGTGCGGCTCCATGGCGGCTTTTTTGAGGCATGCAGCAACGCTCAACGAACCGTTCAACATGCGCATCTGCTGGCGCGGGGTCATCAGCGCTTTTACTGCAACTTCGTGCAGGGTTAAACTGCTGTTGAGCATCTGTTCACGAGCCTGATCCAGTACGCCGGATTCAGCGCTGATATCAATCATGCTGGCCAGTTCCTTGTGCGTCAATGGTGTTTCCGAGCGCTCCGGAACGCGCAGAAGCCGTTTGAGAAGTGAGATAATACGCATCAATACAGATACCAGCGGAGACAGCAGCAGTTGAATGCCGTGCAGCGGCCCGGCGACCTTGCAGGCGATACTTTCGGCATGTGCTACGGCAATGGTTTTAGGCAGAATCTCAGCGAAAACGAGCACCACGATGGTCATGGCGATGGTGGCATAAATAATGCCCGTTTCACCGTATCGGGCTACGAACAGCGCCGTGGCTAGTGCCGAGGCGAAAATATTGACGAAATTATTGCCCAGCAAAATGGTTGAGAGCATGCGTTCGGGTTGTTCGAGCATCGCTTCGGCCAGTTTCGAGCCTTTGTCGCCCTGCTCGCTGCGCACGCGCAGGCTTGCTCTTCTGGCTCGGGTCAGGGCAGTTTCAGAGCCGGAAAAAAAGGCTGATAAGAGCAGCAGGAGAAATAGCGTTCCGACAGTGAACGAAAACGGAAAGCCTTCAAAATCCATGAATAGAGGACGGTTTCAATACGCAGAAATCACTGTATCATGGCTTTGATAAACTGAACGCCGAAATAGGCCAGCAGCAGCAAAGCATATGCGGTCAGGACAGCGCGGCTGGCGATGCGGGTGGACCAGCAGGCACGATGCCGTTTAATTTGCAACAGCACCAGTACGCCGAAGGCGAACAGCGCCAGCAGCACCTTGTGTGTAAACAGAGAGAATTGTTGGAATTCAACCCACTGCCAGCTCAGGCCGGTCAGGATGCTGGCGCCAATCAGGATGGTGGCCAGCTTGACCTGAGCGAACATATGCCGTTCGATACTGATCAGCGATGGCAGTGCCTGCACCAGGAAGGATATCTGTTTTTTCTTCAGCGCCCGATCCAGCATGATCTGCATGGCTGCATGCAGTGCCGCCAATGTCAGGATGGCATAGGCGACCAGCGACAACAGCAGGTGACTGGTTTCAAGCAGTGATGAGGTATGTATCCAGTTGGGGGTATGGGCTTCCGGCAATACGGGAATCAGAAATAGCGGAATGGCGGTGATCGGGAGCAGGAATAGCCCCAGCCCCTGAATGCCATGGCGCAGGATGCCGATGCTGTAAATGGCATGGATCAGCAAAATAAGCGTTGCGGCACCGGTAGCCAGCGTAAAATTGATGCCGTTGGGGGTCAGCGAATCCAGCAGGTGAATGGCCCAGATATTCAGCGTTATTGCGACAGCCATGATGGCTGCAATGCTGCTGGTTGGTTCCTGTTCCGGTATGCGTTTCAGGACGCTGCGCCAGATGATGATAGCGCAGGTCAGGGTTAGCAGGCCGGAGGCGTAGAACAGTATGGATGAAGTCATGATGAGCGAATCCCTGTTATGATCAATGTACGTTGTTTGATGCGGTTACAAAACATGATGGCTGGATTCTTTCCGATGTGATGGGCGAGTGCAATGGTCATCAGGAGGTTCGTCAGAGGGTCTGTCAGATAATTTGTCAAAATGGCAGGCGTAACGCCGTGCAAAGAAAACGCATGAACGGCGCTCCGACAGTGAAATAATCACAGCAGATGGCGCTGAAATCTTCTTGTTCAATCAGAGCAGGTGGCAGCTTGGCAATGGCGATAAAATCCTTGCGTTTGAGATCATCCAGCAATGGGTGTGTTTTATCGAAGCCGCGCGGTGCTGTTTTCAAGCTGTTGCCGGACAAGGCGAACCAGCGGCTGAATTGCGTATCATGAAGTGCTTCCGACCAGTCTTGTGGCTGTTCAACGATGGCGGTGCGAATGTTTGCCAGTGCTTCGGATGGCGGATGCCAGATACCAATGCCGACAAAACACTCCGCCGCGCTGATATGTACATAATAGCCCGGCGCATGCACATCCTTGCCCGCTTCATGGCGGAACTGGATGCCGATATTGGTTTTATACGGGGTTTTATCCTTACTGAAGCGGGTGTCGCGATAAACGCGCATCAGCGAGCCACCCATTTTACGGCTGTCAGCCACAAAATGCGGGGCGAATTGCGGTAGTCGCTCGCCCGCCGACATGATGAAAGAGAGGGCAGGGGTGCGCACCTTGTCTTCATAATCCTGTTTGTGACCGGCAAACCAGTCGCGACTGTTATTGGCGGCCAGTGTTTCCAGAAAGTCGAAGGTGAGCGACGAAAAGCAGGGTTGAAAACTAGGCGATGGGCTCATGCGTCAAAATCTTTGGCGTTGGCGTCAATCCACTCTCGTGCAGCTGCTTCAAATGACATCTCACGTCCGCATGCCGCCATCTGCTGCCGATATTGCATAATATAACAGACCTGTTCGACCATGCGCAGGCGAAAGGCGGTCTGCTCATCGAGAAACATCACGCCGATTTCAAAATGGCTGTCATCATCAAGTTTGCGCCGCCAGCGCACAATGCAGGATGCCTCAAATGGCGGATGTACATGTGGAATACGAATTTTCAGCACCTTACCTTTTTCCAGAAATACATTACTTTCAAAGGCCAGTCCGCCCTTGCTGATATCGCGCATGGGCATGTGTGCCGGGGCTTGCTGTTGCGGGAATACCTGAATCGGGGCGGTGGACGGGTGCCGCAAAAATATTCTGCGCTCCGTGCCTGCGTTCTCTGGTCTGCTATGTCGCATCATAGTTTTTTACCCAGATAAGTCGGTTCCATGCCCATCTGACGATAGGTTCGGAAACGCTCGCGCGCTGCCTGTTTCAGTGTTTCATCCCAGCCATCGACGAAATCTACAATGTGGGCGAAGCCGGACACATCGGGTGGGATTTCCATGCCGCCGTTGATCAATACTTCAGGCTGATTATCACGCAGAGTGACGGTGGAGAGCAAGATCGGGTGAGCGCGGTATTTATCAGACTCGGCCACTGCAACCCCGTGGGCCAGAAATGATTCGGGATGAATCGTCCACAGCCGTTCATCCAGTTGGGCGGCAAAGCCGGCATCGGGGCAGAGAATCAGCACATGCGGCGTTAAACGCCCGCGCCTGAGCAGCAGGCGGGCAATGCCCTCCACGCGATCTGGTTGTTCCAGTAGTTCAAAATGTACCTGTGTTTCAGGATGATCAGCCAAGTTTATTCTTCCCGTGTTTTATAAAAAATAAGGTCAAAAACATTTTTTACACATATAACGACCCAAATGAGCAGCGGCGGAACGACGACCGACTCGATTTGAATGGTGATACAAATTATTGTAATACGTCATTTTTACCTGGCTCGGCATCTTTAATTTTAGAAAGAACATATTATAGAAACGCTCATTCTGGCATCTTATTTAATACTATTTAAGAGTCAACAATTGTGGTGTCTGATCATGTATCCAGCTCTGAAAACACATAAACGGCAGCACCTAGAAGGGCTGTTTTCGGTTCTATAATCACCTTCACAGGAATGTCAGCGAGCAGGCCTGAGAAGCGACCCTTATCGAGAAAAGCGGCCATAAAGCCACCCTCGGAAAATTTTTGCAAAATCTTGGGGGCGATGCCGCCGCCGATATAGATGCCACCTGTGGCCAGGGCCTTGAGTGCGAGGTTGCCGGTTTCCGCACCATAGATGGTTATAAACTGTTCCAGCGCGGCAATACAGATGTCAGCTTCATGCTTGAGCGCCGCCTCGGCAATCACGGCGCTGGCATCAGTCCCCTGGGCCAGGCGCTTCACCAGCCAAGCAGGCTCCTGAAAATCGTCTGTTTCCTGAAGAAAGCTGTAGATATTATGCAGGCCCGGTCCAGATAAAACTCGTTCACAACTGACGTGCCCGTATCGTTTGGCCAGATGTCGGAAAAGCTCAATTTCCCTGTGATTACGCGGGGCGTAATCAGCATGCCCGCCTTCGGATGCGGAGACGCTATAGCCGGTTGCCACCGGAAACAGAATGGCCTCGCCAAGCCCTGTGCCAGCGGCTATTAAGGCCATGTTGCAGCTCTTCCGCTGCTTTCCTTCGTTGAGGGTGACAAGCTGATCCGGATTCAATGCGGTGATACCGTAAGCTGTAGCTTCCAGATCATTCAGGAGCTTGACCTGACGCATGCCGATCGAGCCTGCCAGAGATTTCTCATCCAGATGCCAGCCAAGATTGGGCATGTCGCATATGCCATCCACAATAGCGCCAGCGACGCCAAAGCAGGCAATACGCGGCGAACGCTCCGTATCTGCAATGAAAGTACCTACGATCTCTTCGATACCGGCATGGTCTCGATTGCGATAGTTGCGTGATACAATGACGGAAGGCGCACCGCCTTGCATTGCATAAACAGCCAGATTCGTCTTGGTGCCGCCGATGTCGCCAGCAAGAACCAGTGCGTTGTCATTAGTCTGCATGGTTGAAATAGCCTCCCTGAATGTGTTCCGGAACTGTTGCCGGTAGGATAAACCACATTTTAGTCGGCATGGTGAATAACCGCTTACGAGATGGCAACAATGGTAATAAAAAGGGCCATAAATAATGTCTATTATTCAATATATTGCCTAATAGCCTTGACTATTTTTCAAAATTATAGATAATATCCAACATGAAGCGCTATCTAACTGATCGTATTTTATCTGATCTCGGCCATAAAATGGTCATGCTAACAGGGCCGCGTCAGGTTGGGAAAACGACGTTGGCCAAAGCCTTGCAAGAGCACTTCGAGCAGCCCCAATATCTGAACTGGGACATCGCAGATGATCGGCGTATTCTAACTGATGAGAGTTGGAGTATACGTTCCGATCTGCTGCTGCTGGATGAACTTCACAAAATGCGTAACTGGAAGCAGTATCTTAAAGGCGTAGTGGATGCTCACATTGTGGGGCAAGCTATTCTGGTGACGGGCAGTGCGCGTATGGAAACATTCCGGCAATCCGGTGAATCGCTGGCCGGGCGCTATTTCAGTATGCGGTTGCACCCTTTTTCGGTGAAAGAGTGGGTTGAATTGACGGATGACAAGCCGGATGACGCACTGGATAGGTTGATGGAACGAGGTGGTATGCCTGAACCGTTTTTGGCGGAGGATCCGATCCAGGCTGTGCGTTGGAGGCAACAGTATTTCACTGATCTGGTGCGTGAGGATGTGATGGAATTTTCACGCATTCATGAAATCAGGGTCATGCGTTTGTTGGTGGATTTATTGCGCGAACGCGTAGGGTCACCGCTGTCGATTGCTTCAATTGCTCGCGATTTGCAGGTGGCTCCCAAT
>JALUWF010000374.1 GCA_027019785.1 Mariprofundus sp.
ATGGTGGAGCCAAACGGGATCGAACCGTTGACCTCAACGCTGCCAGCGTTGCGCTCTCCCAGCTGAGCTATGGCCCCGTAGGGTCGAAAACATTCGCTGCTTCCGAAGGCGGCGCATTTCGCCACAGCCGAACCAGCTTGTCAACATGAGTGTCAACATGAGCGATCCAACCATGCATCTGTTTCGCCGTACGCTGTCGGCTGATTGTCTGACACCACCGGGCGTATTTGCGCGTCTGGTCGAGCGAGGCGACTGCTTTATGTTCGAATCCGCCGAGGGCGGCGAGCAATGGGGTCGCTTCAGTATTCTGGGTATCAGTCCGGCCTGCCGGGCGACGGCTGAAACCAATATCGATGCATCATCCGGCCAGTCTCTTACCCGTTTGCACTTTCGCGATGGTCACGAAGAGCTGTATGAAGGCGGTATTCTCGACTGGTTGCGTGAGCAAGTGCTGGAACAGGAATTTCTGGCCGAAGATGATCTGCCATTCGCCGGTGGCGCGGTGGGTTATTTCGGTTATCAACTGGTCTCGCACTTTGAAAATATTCCGGCTGACCTGCCCGATCCGGTCGGTGCTGCCGAATCGGCTTATCTACTGGTCGATCGGTTTATGGTGTTTGATAACCTCAAAGGCACCCTGACCTGCTGCGTGCGCCTGCCTGCCGATCAGCCGGACGAAGCGGACAGTGTGCTGGAGCGCATGGAAGCCAGCCTCTATGAGGGCGAAGTAGCCAGCGTGCTGAAGCTGGATGCAGATACCAGCCGGACCGAAAAACCGGTGGCGCAAACAACGCAGGCAGATTTCGAGGCGGCGGTGGCCAAAGCACGCGAATATATTCTGGCCGGCGATATTTTTCAGGTAGTCATTAGCCAGCGCTTTTCCAAGCCGCTAAACTGTTCTCCGTTTGATATCTACCGCGCCGTGCGCCATATCAATCCGTCGCCCTATCTGTTTTATCTGCATATTGGAGAGACGATTCTGGTCGGCTCATCGCCGGAGATTCTGGTGCGCCGTAACATGGATAAGGCCGTGGTGCGTCCGATTGCCGGTACCCGTCCGCGTGGTAGAACATCTGCTGAAGATAAAGGTATGGAAGCAGAACTGCTGGCCGATGACAAGGAACTGGCCGAACACGTCATGCTGGTTGATCTGGGACGCAATGATCTGGGGCGTGTCTGCCAATATGGCAGCGTGGAGCTCACCGAATCCATGGTGATCGAACGCTATTCGCATGTCATGCATATTGTCTCGCAGGTGGAAGGAATCATGCGCGAAGACGCCGATACGCTGGATCTGCTGGCCGCCACATTCCCGGCCGGCACGGTATCCGGCGCGCCGAAAGTACGAGCCATGCAGATTATTCATGAACTGGAACCGGTGGCGCGCGGCCCTTACGCCGGCACGGTCGGTTTCATCGGCTTCGGTGGCAAACGCATGGATACGGCGATCGCCATCCGAACCGCTGTCATTCACAGCGGTCAGGTGCATATTCAGGCCGGTGCCGGCATTGTGGCCGATTCGGTGCCGGCGAAAGAACATCAGGAGTGCGTCAACAAGGCCATGGCGATGTTCCGCGCCGTGGAGCTGGCCGAAGCACAGGGAAAAAGTTCATGATACTCGTTATTGATAACTACGATTCGTTCACCTTCAATCTGGTGCAATACTTGGGAGAGTTGGGTGAACACCCTGAAGTATTCAGGAACGACAAGATCGGTCTGGATGATATTGCAACGATGGCTCCCGAGCATATCCTGATTTCACCGGGACCGCGCACGCCGCATGAAGCGGGCATCTCGATGGATGTCATTCGCGAGTTTTCAGGTCAGATTCCGATTCTGGGCGTCTGCCTTGGGCATCAATCCATTTCAGCCGTTTTCGGTGGCGAAGTGATTCGCGCCCCACGCCTGATGCATGGTAAAACGAGTCTAATCGAACATGACGGGGAAGGACTGTTTACTGGTCTTCCATCGCCATTTACGGCGACGCGGTATCATTCATTGATTGTGCCGGAGCCGTTGCCTGAGGCGCTTGTGAAGACAGCATGGACAGATGAAGGTGAATTGATGGGATTGAGACATCGTGAGCATCCGACATTTGGCTTGCAATTCCACCCGGAATCCATCCTGACCGAACACGGCCACCAGATGCTGAAAAACTTCCTCGATGTTCCAGTTGTCTGGTAAAGAAGCGTTCCAACAGGTCCAGATAGCCCCTTGCATCTGCGGCGTTATCGAAGCGTTTGCGAATTCTGGCCCCAAATACGCCGTGAACCATCACCACCTCCGACACGGTAAGTTACCAACGCCCTGTAAACCCTTTTAAACATTACGTGATTCAATATGAGCTAACGTTTCAGCCGATACCACTTCGCTTTCGTCTTACGCCAGAATGCCCTGTACTCTTCGTCCGTGACCTGACCATCGTGGTTGGCATCCATAGCCTTGAAGCGAGCCTTGGCGCGCTGATCTACCATGGCCTTGTACTCGTCATAAGATACGCTGTCGGATGCATCGGTATCCAGTGCCATGAACGCATCGACGATTTTATCTGTGGACGTTTCCACTTCAGCCATAGCTGGCGTAGCAGCCAGAAAAAATAGTAAAACAGCACCAACCCAACGAACAAACATGATCACCTCGCACTCGCATATTGCCGTTATAGACGGCAGACGGCATCATATCCGAGTTAATCCATGAACACTATAAACTCATCAGGCGAGAGGGAACATGAAGGCCTATCTTGATTTAATGCGCCATGTGCGCGATCACGGCACACAAAAAGGTGACCGCACCGGTACCGGCACCAGGTCGGTATTCGGCTATCAGATGCGGTTTGACCTGTCCGCAGGTTTTCCGCTGGTCACCACCAAAAAAGTACACCTGAAATCGATTATCCATGAATTGCTCTGGTTTTTGCAGGGTGACACCAACACCCGTTACCTGACCGAAAACGGCGTAAAAATCTGGAATGAATGGGCTACTGAAGATGGTTCGCTGGGGCCTGTGTATGGTTTTCAGTGGCGCAACTGGCCAACGCCGGATGGCAAACTGGTCGATCAGATTGCCGATGTGATCGAGCAAATCAAACGTACGCCCAATTCCCGCCGCCTCATTGTCTCGGCCTGGAATGTGGCCGACCTGCCGGATGAATCGATCAGCCCACAGACCAATGTCGCCAATGGCAAAATGGCGCTGGCACCGTGCCACGCCTTTTTTCAGTTTTATGTCGCCGGCGGCAAACTCTCCTGCCAACTCTACCAGCGTAGCGCCGACATTCTGCTCGGCGTGCCTTTTAATATTGCCTCCTATGCCTTGCTGACCATGATGATTGCTCAGGTCTGCGATCTGGAGGTCGGCGATTTCATCCACACCTTTGGCGATGCGCATCTGTATTCCAATCACGGCAAACAGGTCGAAACGCAACTGGCTCGCGAACCGTTCCCGCTACCCACCATGCAGATCAATCCGGCTATAAAAAACATTTTCGATTTTCGATTCGAAGATTTTGAACTGGTTGATTACCAATGCCACCCCGGCATTCGCGCCCCGATTGCGGTCTAGGCTGTGATCGATATGAGTGAATAATGGCTGTGGCTTCCGAGGCTGATACCCGCGCCAACTTTATTGACCCTGCCCTGCTTTCCGCTGGCTGGGGCAGCCAGCAGATTATCCGCGAATATTATTTCACCGATGGGCGCAAACTTGCGGGTGACCAGCGGGGTAGCCGCTGCTTTGTTGATTACCTGCTGCACAGCGATAACCGTCACCTCGCTATTATTGAAGCCAAGAAACAGTCCGCTCACCCGACTCAGGGACTCCAGCAGGCGATAGCGTATGCTGAAAAACTCAGTATCCGTTTTGTCTATTCGACCAATGGCGAACAGATTTATGAGTTTGACCTTGAATCTGGAAAGGGCGATTACATTAATAGCTACCCGGCACCGGATGAATTGCTGGCTCGTTATAGCGATAAAAGCAACGAGCTTGGCAGGCAACTCAGGAATATCCCGTTTCATCTCGAAGCCGGTATGCAGCCGCGTTATTATCAGGAGCTGGCTGTGCATGCGGCCACCGATGCGATTGGCAACGGCAGCGAGCGCATTCTGCTGACGCTGGCAACCGGCACGGGAAAAACCTTTATTGCCTTTCAGATTGTACATAAACTGTTTCAGGCGCGCTGGAACCGTCATGAGTTTGGAAAGCGCAGGCCTCGCATTCTTTTTCTGGCAGATCGCAATATCCTGGCTGATCAGGCCATCAATACCTTCAATCCCTATGAGAAGGATTTGATCAAAATCGATGGTGAAGAGGTGCGGAAAAGAAACGGTGTTGTGCCAACCAATGCGCATATCTTTTTCGCCATCTATCAGGCCATTGCCGAGCGCGAAAATATTGGTGGTTACTACAAGGAATATCCTCAGGATTTCTTTGATCTTATTCTGATTGACGAGTGTCATCGCGGTGCTGCCAATAATGAAGGTTCATGGCGCGCCATTCTCGATCACTTTTCCCCTGCCGTGCATATCGGCCTGACTGCTACGCCCAAGCGCACGGATAATATCGACACCTACAATTATTTTGGCAATCCTGTGTATGAATATTCGTTAAAAGATGGTATCAATGATGGTTTTCTTACGCCTTATCGGGTGAAGCGGATTCGCACCAATCTGGATGAACTGGTGCTGACAGCTGATGATCAGATCATCAAGGGTGAAGCATGCCAAGATGTTTACGAAACCGATGATTTCGATAAAAAGATCGTGGCTGATCAGCGCACAGAGCTGGTCGCCAAAGCTATTCTGGAAAATATTGACCCACTGGAAAAAACGATTGTGTTCTGTACCAATCAAAATCATGCATTAACCATGCGGGATATGATCAACAAACATAAAACCGTCGCTGATCCCTGTTATTGTGTGCGTGTGACCAGCGATGAGGGAAAACCGGGACGCGATTTGCTGGAGCGTTTCCAGGATAACGACAGGGATGTTCCCACCATTCTTACTTCATCACAGATGCTCACCACCGGCGTTGATGCGCGCAATGTGCGTCATATCGTATTGGATCGCGCTATCGGATCGATGGTGGAGTTTAAACAGATTATCGGACGCGGCACGCGCATATTTGATGGCAAAGATTATTTCACCATTGTCGATTTTCGCGGCGCAACGAATCGTTTTTATGATGCAGACTGGGATGGTGATCCCGTTACGATTGAAACGCCTGTCAATGAGCCTGATCCCAAGCCTTATGGCGGAGGTGAACCCACAGGTGAACCTGAACTACCGGGCGGAGAGGGGGCAGGGGAGCCTCGGGAAACACTGACCGTTAAACTGAGCGAATCTCGCGAGTTCAAAGTGATTGATGTGGAGATTCGCTATATTGATGAAACAGGTCGCCCGCTGACCGCGCAACAGTTTATTGAAAAGCTGATGGCCAGATTGCCCGGACTATTTGCCTCCGCCGATGAACTGCGGGAAACCTGGTCTGATCCCGATCAGCGCGAAGCATTGATTGAGAAGCTCGCTCAGGTGGGCTTTGATGCCGAGCAGTTATCCACCCTGCGGCGCATGTTTGCCGCCGAAGCTTGTGACCTGTTTGATCTGCTGGCCTTCATCGCCTTTGAACAGCCCATGGAAACCCGGCGAGCTAGGGCGGCGGCGACACGCAAAAACACGAAATTCTTTGAACAGTTCGAGCAACAACCAGCCCGCAATTTTCTGAATTTTGTCCTGGGACGATATGAAGACACCGGTATTACGGAACTTTCCCGAAGTCGTATGCCTGCCCTGATCGAGCTGTCGGGTCTTGGCACAACCCGCGATGCTTCGCGTGCGTTTGGCGGCAAAGCGGTCAATGTGTTGTCGGCATTCAAGCAGCTTCAGCATCAATTGTATCATTGCACCTAAAATATCACGTTAGGACGATCAAGCGAACCGCGAATGGACGCGAATGAACGCAAATAATAATAGAAAGACAAAGCGACTATAAGATGTTTGGTTGATAGTATGTGTGTATAGAATGGGAGTTGGCGTGATGAAAATAAGTTATGATGAAAAAGAAGATATTTTGTTTATCCGTTTCAGTGATGAGCGTGTCGTTAAGGATGTTTCTTATGGATGGAATGTGACTGCGGGCATGACAGAACACGGGCTTGGCCAAATTACTGTACTGGATGCGGAAAAAGATGGCGTATTGCCGCTGGAAGCGCCTGAATCATTATTAAAACTACATGCCTGATGCGGATAGTTTCCTCGATAGGGGTCGGGAAGAATGACCTCCCCGCCCTCCAAACCGTACGTGCGGTTCTCCCGCATACGGCTTTCCAGTCGGTAGTTTCATCATCGTGATTGACTCGCCAGTTCATGCGCTGTTTTCATGGTGTACAGCCC
>JALUWF010000375.1 GCA_027019785.1 Mariprofundus sp.
GGCATGATTCAACCGGATTCATTTATTCCGATGGCTGAAGAGACCGGCATCATCCATCCATTCACCACGTGGCTGATCAATGAAGTATGCCATCAAATCAGCATTTGGCTGGATAAGGGCATCGATCTGGTTGTGGCGATTAATCTGGCGCCACGCAATCTGCTGGAAGCCGATTTGCCGGAACAACTGCATCAGGCCATCCAGCGCTGGAATATCAGCCCGGCCAATCTCATGATGGAGATCACTGAGCGTGGCCTGATCGCCGAACCCAAACGAGCGATGATCACACTGGATCGTATTCATAATCTGGGCATACCGATCTCGATTGATGATTTTGGAACGGGATATTCTTCTCTGGCATACCTGAAGGATTTGCCGCTGGATGAACTGAAGATCGACAAGAGTTTTATTGATGGCATGCATGACGATGCACGCAGCCTGACCATCGTTCAAATGGTCATACAAATGGCGCATTATCTGGGGTTTGAAGTGATTGCAGAAGGTGTGGAATCGGCATCGGAATGGCGTCGTCTGGAACTGCTGGAGTGTGATCGGGCGCAAGGGTATTACATGGCAAGACCCATGCCCCAGGATCAGCTTGAACAGTGGATGACGGAATCGCCATGGGGCACAAAAACGGCTGTTAGCCAGGATTGAGGCGGTCAACAGCCAGCAGATCATTAAACAGTCTGCGCACCTGCTGCATGCGTATGCGTAACGCTTCCGCTGTATGGATAGCGGTATGACGGCGCATGGTTTCCCACTCAGTCGCAGCCGGATCATTCGGCAACTTGCCGATGGAACGCCACAACTCCACCCGCACTTCCATCAACATGAAACAAACAAAGTCCAAGCGCGTTAGATGGCCAGCTTCACACCAGCAAGCCGGGACAGCTTTTTATCAAAGGTGACCAAAGTACAGTCCGCCGCCTGACTGTCCACAGCAATCATACAATCGGAAAAACCGCAGCTATTGTTTTTGAACAACCCCAATGCCTCAAAAAGGCGATCCTCTGCTTGCAACTCAAAGGCGCTGTTATGCAACAGGTGCTCCAGCACTGCTATCATTGCATCTTTATCGAACTTGTAAGCCGACTGCAACACCCACACCAGTTCAATCATGACAATTTGCGGCACAAGCACATGCTTTGCTTTTCTGGCTATGTTACGGGCAATGGCAACTTGTTCAGGCTGGCCGGGATCATCGATGAGAATGCGCACCAGAAGATTGGTATCGACAGCAATCATACCGCGCCACCTCTACGTTGAATGGCGGCTTCCATATCTTGCAGGCTAACGCTTTGCCCTGCTGTAACAAGTCCGAAGGCTGCCTCAATATCTTTGATAACAGGCATAATAACAACTTTTCCATTTTCATATACAAAGCCAACCCGGTCACCCTGATGAATGCCAAGCTGCTTTCTTACAACGGCAGGAATAGTAATCTGACCTTTGGTTGTGACGCGTGAAGTTTTCATAGTCTAACCTCCAATACGATTATCCTACCATTTTTATAAAGTAATACAATAGGTCATGAAAAATCTCTTGCACCCGCTGCATACGTGATTTCAACGCTGCCGGGGTTCTGATAACGGCGTGCCGGCGCATGCTTTCCCACTCAGTCGCATCCGGATCATTCGGCAACTTGCCGATGGAGCGCCATAACTCCACCCGTAAGGCATTCTCCATCTGGCGATAATCCAGATAGCTTGCAGCCAGAAACGGCACATGCTCATGCCACGCCTCTGGCACGTCATCCGGCAGATGCTTAAAAATATCCACCACACGCCTTGCCCCGATACCGAAAGCCAGCCGCGCGAACTGAGCCAGAAATTCAATATCCACCAGACCACCGGCATCCTGTTTCAGATTGATCACTTCACTATCTTTGCTCGATAAGTGGTCGAGCATTTTTTGGCGCATACTCACCACATCGGCAGCCAGCGTGACAGCATCGCGGTTTTGACTCAGCACCTCATTCACCACCGCATCCACGCGACCTCGATCCGCTTCAGGCCCGGCCACAGTGCGCGCCCGGCATAATGCCTGGTGCTCCCATGTTTGCGCTTCATTGAACTGATAATCACGAAAACCGGCCAGACTGGTGACCAGCACGCCGGAGCTGCCGGATGGGCGCAGCCGCGCATCGAATTCAAATCCGGCCCCGAACGGCGGCTTGCCGTTCAGATATTGAATCATGCGCCGGCCAAGACGCTGGCCATGCTCGCCGAGGCTGCGCTTCCCGATGATTTTTCGTGGATCATCATGCGCCAACACGAACACCATATCGAGATCAGAGACTAAACCCATTTCACGCGAACCGTGCTTACCCATGGCCAGCGCCACCAATGGAAAACCGTCCGGCAAGTCCAGCTCATGTAAACAGAGGCGCAGCACGCTCTGCGTCGCCGCATCGGCCACATCGGCCAGCCAGCCGCCAATGGTCATGGCATCGGCCGTATGCGCATCCACCGCCAGCGCCGCGATGATCCGACCGCGATCCGTCCAGCGCCCAATATAGGCCAGTGTTTCCTCTACATCGTCGAATTTTCCATACGTCGCCAGCGCCGAGCAGACATCGCGCATATCTTTACCGCCATGCTCGACCATCAGCGGCCATTCCAGCCATGACGGGTCTTTGACAATATGATCGGCTAGATAACGGCTGGCCGAGAGCACCCCGATCAGCCAGTCCAGAGCGCCCCGATGGGTGGCCATCAGATCAATCCAGGTGGCCCGTCCGGCAATCGCATGAATCAGCTCAGCCAGCGATTCCAGCGCAGTTACCCCGTTCTCATCCTCCAGCCAGCACGGCATGGCGCAATCCAGAATACGCTCAACCTGCGCCCGGCTGCGTTCCGGCAACAGTCCGCGCGACAGACTGTTATCGATATGCTGCAGCGCCAGATAGATACGGTGGCAATCCGATTCCGGCTGATGCTGCCAGCGCGCAGCATCATGGCCACCGAGCCATGCCTGTGTTTGGGAGGGGGGCTCACCCACAGGTCTGATAAACTGATTGAATTCGGCCTCAACCGTGGCGGCATGGTACTTCATCTGCGCTTCGATACCGTCCAGACCGGTGGCCAGCGGCAGATAATCGGCATAATCCGCCGGCAATTTATGCGTCTGCTCGCCGCGCCGCGCCTGAATCGCATGCTCGATGCGCCGCCAGAAACGGTATGCGGCCATCAGCTGCCTGGCATCATCCGCGCCGATGAGATCCGCCTGTTGTAAAGCCGCCAGCGCCTGCATGCTCGGCTGTACTCGCAGCTCCGGATGCCTGCCGCTATGCAGCAGTTGCAGGGACTGAATAATGAATTCGATTTCACGAATGCCGCCCCTGCCCCGCTTGACATCAAAGCCCGGCGAAATGCCACCGGCTCCGGCCTGCAAATCGATGCGCTGCTTCATATCCGCCAGCGCTGCCACCGTGGTGAAATCGAGATAACGGCGATAGATAAACGGTGCCACGCCTTCGATAAATGCCTGTCCTAACGCCATATCTCCGGCCACAGGCCGCGCCTTGATCAGCATGGCGCGCTCCCAAGTCTGGCCGTAGTTGAGATAGTGATCGAGCGTAGCCTCGAGATTCAAGGCGATCGAAGCGCCATCGCCGCCGGGCCTGAGCCGCATATCGACCGGCCAGACGATGCCATCGGCCGTGCGCTCGCCCATCAATCGAATCAGCATGCGGGAGAGATGCGCATAATATTCCGACGCCGACACCGATTTGCGTCCGCCGACTGTGGCTCCGTCTCCCTGCCAGAGAAATAGCGGATCGACATCGGAACCGAGATTCAGTTCGCGCCCCCCCAGCTTGCCCAGCCCAACCACACAGAATGAGCCACCGTCCAGACGGCCGTAACGCGGCGCGATCAGGTGTGTAGCCATGTTTAGCGCTTCGCTCAATAAACCCGCAGCCAGGTCGGCAATGGCGCGGAAGGAGATATCCATATCGCCGTAAAGCCCCAACTCCCACCAGATCAGATGGCGAAGGGCGCGCTGTTTGCATTGGCGCAGATGGGACATGCAGGTGAGCAGATCATTGCTATCGCATGGGGAAACCCAGCGCTCGCTGCCATCCGGCAGCAGCGCCTTGTCTGCCTCAACAAACAGCGTTCGGCATTCATCTGCGCTGGCCGTGCGCATCAACATCGAGAAATACGGCGACAGATCAAACACCCGTTCCACATCGTCGCGGATATCTTCCGGCACTTGATCCAACCAATCGTCCTGATCGGGAGACATCAATGCACCGCCATCAATTCGTCCAATGCCCATTTTTTCGGGTTGTAACGAATATATGCGCGCAGGCGCGTTAAATCCTGCTCATTGCGGACAATATGTTCCCAATAATTGCGTTGCCATAATTTACCGGGGAATGGAGGCCACCCCGATTGTTTGACGCCGAGGATATATTGATGCGTGGTCATGGATTTGAACCGATGCACCACATCTGGCAACGACAACCCTGTTCGAACACCGCCATTTCCCATGGGCACCACAACCCCCGTAGGGGCAACCCCCTGTGGTTGCCCTCCCTGTGGTTGCCCTCCCTGTGGTTGCCCAATTGTTGGTTGCCCAATTGTTGGTTGCCCAATTATTGGTTGCCCAATTATTGGTTGCCCGGTTATTGGTTGCCCGGTTATTGGTTGCCCGGTTATTGGTTGCCCGGTAACCCGTTGTAAATCATTTGGGTAATCAACATGGCCGTCATAATCCGGGCAGGCACGGGGGCCTGTATCCGGGCAGGCACGGGGGCCTGTATCCGGGCAGGCACGGGGGCCTGCCCCTACAGTGGCGGCGGCAATGTCGGAGGGGTCGGCAATCACAATAATCCCGTGA
>JALUWF010000376.1 GCA_027019785.1 Mariprofundus sp.
ATCCGGGCAGGCACGGGGGCCTGTATCCGGGCAGGCACGGGGGCCTGTATCCGGGCAGGCACGGGGGCCTGCCCCTACAGTGGCGGCGGCAATGTCGGAGGGGTCGGCAATCACAATAATCCCGTGAATGTGGTTGGGCATGATGATAAATGCGTCGGTTTCGATGCCGGCGTAATGCGTTGGCATCGCATCCCACATCCTTTGAATCATATGACCGGCATCGTTTAATGCCATTTCGTCATGAACAATGTCACCAAACAGCCACGCACGACCCTGTGTACAGATCGTCACAAAATATGCTCCGGCGCGGGCATAATCATATCCCTTCAATCGGATCGAACGACGATGCTGGCTTTTCGGATCATCTCTCATATCAAGCGCCTCTTATGGCCAGCTTAACCGTTAACCGTAAACTTGTGAATCAGCCCCACCCGCACCAACCAAAAAGGCCGCCCGTTTGGGCGGCCTTTTCACCTGATTGCGCCAGCAATCAGCAGGAGTAATACATCTGCATTTCAATCGGATGCGGACGCATACGCAGCTCGGTAACCTCTTCCATCTTCAAGGCGATGTAAGCGTCAATCATATCGTCATCCATCACACCACCGACTTTCAGGAAGTCGCGATCAGCAGACAACGCATCCAGTGCTTGGTCCAAGCTACTACAAACGGTCGGGATTTTCGCCTCTTCTTCCGGCGGCAGATCGTACAGATTTTTATCAGCCGCATCGCCCGGGTCAATCTTGTTGGCGATACCATCGAGCCCGGCCATCAGCATGGCGGTAAAGGTCAGGTACGGGTTGCCGGATGAATCCGGAAAACGTACTTCAATACGACGAGCCGGATCGGAATTCACCACCGGAATACGGATGGAAGCCGAACGGTTACGATTGGAATAAGCCAGCATTACCGGCGCTTCAAAACCCGGCACCAGACGCTTATACGAATTGGTCGATGAGTTGCTGAAGGCATTGAGTGCGCGGGCATGTTTGATGATGCCGCCAATATACCACAGCGCTTCCTGACTCAGGTTGGCATATTTGTCGCCTGCAAACAGGTTCTTGCCATCTTTCCAGATGGACTGGTGAACGTGCATGGCCGTGCCGTTGTCGTTAAAGATTGGCTTGGGCATGAAGGTGGCCGTTTTGCCATGCGCATCGGCAACATTCTGCACCACATATTTATACCACTGAGCCTTGTCCGCCTGTTCAATCAACTCGCCAAAACGCATCGCCAGTTCACACTGGCCGGCTGTCGCTACTTCATGGTGATGACATTCCATCTGTATACCCAGATCAGTCATGACCAGGCTCATGTCGTTGCGCATTTCATGCAGCGAATCAACTGGAGGAACAGGGAAATAACCACCCTTCACGCCCGGGCGGTGGCCTGTATTGCCGCCTTCATAGCTTGCATTGGAATTCCATGCCGCTTCTTCCGATTCTATTTCATAACCACAGCCACCCATATCGTTCCTGTAACGCATGCCGTCAAAAACGAAGAACTCCAGCTCAGGGCCGAAATAGACGGTATCTGCAATACCTGCGCTGTTGATGTATTTCAACGCGCGCTGCGCCACCTGACGCGGACAACGATTATAATCCTGACCTGTTAGCGGATCGATCACCTGGGCCACCAATACCAGCGTAGAGGCTTCAAAGAACGGATCGATATTGGCACTGGCAGGGTCAGGAATCAATGCCATATCGGAGTTGTTGATATCACACCAGCCGGCTATGGAAGAACCATCGAAGGCAAAGCCATCTTCGAAGCTGTCTTCACTCAACTCGGTGATTGGAAATGTTACATGCTGCCATTTGCCTTTGGTATCCGTAAAACGAACATCGACAAATTCGCACTCATTTTCTTTTACAAGGTCAAAAACCTTTTGAATTGCGTCACTCACAATGTACTCCTCTCATATATACAGAAAAATCCCACCCGGTAAAAATAGGAAGCGGGACTGTGTCACAGGATCAATAAAATGGCAACAGATTGATCTGCTTATTCTCGGTGGCGGTCGAGGCGACATGGCGGTCTACGATGGACTCACCGGCGTCTATCAGGCCAAAAAGGCGGGTAAAATTGTATGCGCATCTACTCCGATGAACAGTTTCACCCGGTTCACAGCCGCACATAACAAAACCAGCCACCTTGCCGCCCCGACCCACTGCCTTCGCCTGAATCTGGTCGATTTGCCGGACTATTTCAGGCTATTCACCTTGAGCGATTTTTTGCCCGCTTTTGTGTCTGACTGATCCTGCCAGGTGATGCGGATATTGACGCGATTACGGCCATCCTCTTTCGAAGCACTGAGTTTCAGGTGCAACAGTCCATCAGGTGACATCACGATCTGATTATCGCCATCACTAAAGCTCAGTTCTCCCTTTTCCAGTCCATCGGTAACAGACTGCAGCAACTTGTGAATGGTTTTGCTGTCCTGTAATGATTCATGGCGAAAAACATCTTTATCCGATTGTGCATGATATTGCATAGTTATCGTTGCCTCGATTGTGATGCCATTATTTCGTCTTTTACGAAAAATACGTTGCACAGAGAGCACAGAGGAAAAGCAGAGAAAACCAAAACATAAAGATTTTGACCTCCTCTGTGCTCTCTGTGTACTCTGTGGTGATGGTCTTTCATCTTCGCCTTTGTGTCTTTGTGGTTCAAGTTTGTAAAGTTCCGGATATGCCGGATTGGGTAGTCAAAATCGCACTGGTATCAAATACCTTGATGCGATCATAATCCGAACTGATGCCCAGAATATAACCGGCCGGATGAATCAAGGTCGCCCCACCGCCCCTGCCGATCAATCCTTCCCGGCTGCGCGAGCCGATATCCAGCGTCACATCACACTCGAAATTCAGCATACTTTTTCGCACCGAAATCCGTTGCCCGCGATGCAGGTTTTTATGCCCGTGCACAATGGCATGAATACCGGCCTGATGAGCATGCATCGCACCTTTGCGACTCAGCGGTTTATCCTGACAGCGGTATTTGGTGCGAATGGTGTTGGCCACCGAACCGTAATAAAATTCATAGGCGCTGCCATGCAACTGTTTTTTGAACAATCCGTTCAATCCGTTGGTGCCACAGTCATGCAACATACCGGCAATATGATCATCCATGCCGGCATGTACAAACAGGAACGAGCCTTTGCGATAAGCCAGCCGCATGCGCTTATAAAACCAGAAAAAATCGCCTTGCGGGGATAAAAACATTTGCTGCCATTTCAGCGTCGCCGCATAGACTTCGCGCATACTCAGGCTGGCTGCCGCACAAGCCTGCTCGAAACTACCCATTTTCTGTTCAATCTTGCGCATTTCTTTACTGATTTGTGCGGCGGACATTTCCTGATCCGCCTGCTGGGGAAACTGTTGCCACCAGCGCTTGTCCGGATAGAGCAAAGCTCTGCACGCCTTGTGGCCCGGCACGCCTTTCAAGGCGCCCTTATGCGATAAACAGGCATCCCGAATTTCGCATAAAAAGGGCACCGCTTTTACCCCCATGCGGATAAAAAAGTGGCTGTTATTCGGATCATCGGCAACTGCGGCGCTACGCATACCAAAGAGCACGCGCACATCATGGTTGCCCGCCAACAAACGCACCCGCGCACCTGTGCCAATCAGTAACTTCACCGCCCGCAGCAAGCGCAAATTACTCGGCCCCTTGTCAAAGAAATCACCGCCCAAAATGAACAACAGCCCTTTACCCTCAGGCGTTAATTTGAATTGATGATCTTCAGCCCCCGTCTTTTTAATACCACCGCTGGCCACCAGTGAGACAAAAAACGCATCGGCATCGGCATGCAGATCGGAGATAAACACGATGGGGCGCTTCGGCCAGTGCCATCGATATTGATCCACCAGTTGCTGAATCGATTGCCGGGTCTCGCTGCGGCTTTTATTGCGCTGGCGAATACAGTGCTTATTGCCTTCGATCCAGTTTTGAGGTTTGCTGGGCAGTGAGACATCGACCCAGTCCAGACCACGATAGTCGGGTAATACGCGCGTTGTTTTCGAGAGATTCATATTCAGTCCGTATAACCCGGATTTTTCGGGCGCACTTTCCAGTCGCCGCTGTGGTGATGCCAGCTTTGATCGCCATCAAAACGCAAAAATACCGGTCTGGCATAGTGCATACTCAACTGCCCTACCCGCTCCAGACTCAGCACGCCCAGATGATATGCCGCATGCCGGAAGGCCGCGCCATGAGCAACGAATAATTGCACAAAACCATCCGGATAGCGCTGCTGACCGGCTTGCATGACCTGCACCATGTAGTTCGCCACCCGTTCTCCCGCCTGCATCAGTGATTCCGCGCCGGGATAGGGTAAACAAAAATAGCTGTTTGATTTCCAACCCGACGGCAAATCGGCATAACGCGGATCATCACGCACCACCTGTTCGATTTCCTCCACCGTCAAATTGGCCAGACTGCCGACACAGCGCTCACCCAGCAAGGGTGTTTCAATCAGTGCCGGAGACGTTGAATCAACAGACTTCGTCGCATTCGCTTCGCCAAGCCCGTGCGCAATCATCTCAGCCGTCTGCCAGGCGCGCAGCAATGATGAACAATGGATTTCAGATGCCAGCGGACACTGATGGCGAACACTGAATGTCGTCAGTAACGGCACACACTGCAAACTCTGCCGCCGGCCATCGCTATTCAATGGATAAGGCTGAAACGCGCCCGGCGTATCGGCGCGATGGTGATAATCGCCGTGCCGAATCAGGGCCGCGTAGGATGAACGCGGTATTGAGGGTATATACATTGGCGCGCTAGTTACTTCACCACAACGGTTTTGACCAGTGTATCAATCATGGGCAGTAAAGCCTGCTGATGCAACAGCGCCCGCGCTTTTTTGACCGAATACCATTGCCGTTGCCGATGCGATTCCTGCCATTGCTTCTTGTTCGCCACATGCCCAACGCGCATGGGAAATATCTCAACCTGACATGCACTGCCCCATTTTTCGTATGCGTAACAACCCAACGGGTTATGGCCAACCAAGCCTTCGATCCCAGCCTCTTCGAGCGCCTCTTTGGCAGCGGAATCACGCGCCGACATGCCCGGCTCCTGAATACCTTTGGGCACACCCCAGTGTTTGTTACTGCTGGATGTAATCAACAGAATCTCAATGCGTTTGTGTTTCATCCGGTAAGGTACCACCGCCGATTGCCGATAGTAATAGGCCGGTCGATCCCGGCGTTCATCCCCGCCCGCATCAGGATAGGGAAACTGTTTGGGCAGACTGGCTGCATGGACGCATTGATCCAGTCTGGCCGCACCTTCATGCAACGCAGACCAGGACGCATTCCATGTTAAAACAGCCAATGATGACGCTTTAAGCAGTCTGTTTTCAGCACACTGATTTCCTTCATTCGGCAATAAGTGGTGCAGCAACGACTCCAGCCCGGTTTTATCCCCGACAATCAACACGCAACGGGTCTCTTCGGGCAGGCTGGACAGTAGCTTGATAAAACGTTTGGGGTCGGCTTGATATAAACGATGGTCGATGCGCAAATCCTGCACGCCGATGCCCATGCTTTTGATACACTTCTCGGCACTGACAATAGCGCACTCGGCTGACGAGGAAAGCATTTCTTCAGGTGCCAGGTCATGCGCAGCCAGCCATACGCCCATACGCTGAGCGTTGCGTTTGCCATCATCGGACAAGGCTCTGGTTAGCGGCGAGCCCTTGCCATGCTGATCATCCTTCTCCGCCTTGCCCTGTCGCAGTAACAAAATCGTTTTCTTGCCCACTTTGGAGCTCTTTGCTGTCATACAGCCCTGCCTCTGTTCAGGCAATCCTGCTCCAGAGCCTGAAAATCAACCGCACCGCTGACTTCAATCACCCTGATCTGACTGAGCATGGCAATATACGCCTGTTTTTCCAACACGACCTGTCCATCATCAAAACGGCCATCGGCATGCTGATAAAACGGCCCGGAGGATTTCATAATCGCATCGAGCAATTCAGGGCGCTGTGCAATCGCCACCTCGGTAATTTTCGTTGCCTGCTGCGAATCATGCGACCAGTTCAGCACAATGAATTGTTGTAGCGGTGCCTGATCAGCAAAACGATCCGCACCATAGGTGCTGCTGACATCGACATCATATTTTTGTTCCAGATTCCACAGTTGTTGGCGCGGCATGGCTTCGAATGCTGCAATCTCTTCAGCGGCCAGTATCGATTTCAAGCGTTCATTATAGACTATCGTACCCGGATTCACACGGGGCAGTTTGGGAATCCCGCGCGCCTGCACCGAGCCATCGACCACATTGATAAACATCCTGTCATTGGTGAGATAATCAAAGGCATCATGATTCATCAAATGCAGCATCATGGTGGACTTTCCACCCCCGGAAAATCCCGCAATGGCCGTAGCCTGCCCGTCCCGCGCTACTGCCGCCGCATGGCAGATCAACCACCCCTGTTGTTGCAGGTGATTCATATATTGATTGTTGATAAAATTAATCACCTGATTGGCATTGGCCAGACATGGCCCCGCCGCAACACGATGCTGCATGCTTTGCAAAAAGACCATGCCGGTACGCACTTTGCGAATCAGCCGAGCCTGTTGCGGCACATCATCAGAAGCACCTGTCGGTGCGATCTCCACATCGAAAAAACTGTCCTTGCGTCCGCTTTTTCCCGTTTCACGCGCCCAATCCTGCCAGGCAACATCAAGCGCAAGCGGCGCACGCTCCAGCGCGACCACCCGGACACAGTCCGCCTCATTTACACCATCAGCCAAAACAATATGGCGAAAGTAATCGCGTAACACATCCAGCAACGCTTGCGAATTACTGCGCACGCACAACATCATCCCCGGCAGCTTCAAAGCCAGCTTCTGCGGCAACAAATCCACCGCCCCGATCATCTCATCCAACACATGCATGCTATTCATATTTTTTCTCCCGCTTCGGCCTTCCATTTGCACCCATTGCCACAGTGATGTTCTCAACCTTATCCCCAACAGGAAAATCCTGAACCACAGAGAGCACAGAGGAGGTCAAAATCTTTATGTCTTGGTTTTCTCTGCTTTTCCTCTGTGCTCTCCGTGTACTCTGTGGTGAACAGCTTTTGATTTTATGGTCATTTAGTGAGTTAAGGCGCGACTGAAGTCGCACTTCCGGTACAATGATACCCATTTTGTTACTCAAGGGCCTTCATGGCATAGTCCACATACAATTCAGCGGCATTCAGGCCGATGCCTTCCTTCACGCCTCTGAAACCGCCGAAGGCCGATACTTCAAACACAATCGGACCGATTTCTGATTCAGCCACATCCACGGTGGTAAAATCCATGCCGAAGGGTTTCTGAGCCCGATAGGCCAGATCAATCAGCGCCTTGGAGGCCTGATAAGCGGCATAAGCGCCCCCGCTGTGAATGGTGGTGTTCCAGGCATCCGATTGCGATACGCGCGCATAGGCACCGATATATTCACCACCAAGAAAAACCATACCCAGATCCTGCCCCGGCAAAGCCAGCTTTTGCTGAATATACATCATCGGATGACTGTCCTGAAAGGCTTCAATCTGTTGGCGCATCTCTGTTTCCGGAGTATCGGCATCCAGCACAAACATGCCGCGCGCCTTGGTGGAATATAGTGGCTTGAATACGGCGCTTTCATAAGCTCGTACGGTTGCCAGTGCGGCGTCCACATCCTCGGTCAACGTGGTTGGCGGCATCGGAATATCATGATTGCGTAAGGTCACGGTGCAACTCAGCCGGTCAATCAGTCGCAGGATATTCAGCGCCGGACTGAACACCCGCACCCCGGCCTGTTCGGCAATGCGTAACAACTCCAGCCGATCCAGTGCATTCGGGCTATAGGTCGCGCCGATTTTCTTGACGATCAAAGCATCGAATTCGCACAGGTTATAGTCCTGGAAATACAAACAACCCGTCTCCAGATCCAGCCATACCTGCTGCATATCAATGACCAGCCGAAAGCCTGTTTTTTCTTGCACAGCATCGGCCAGCACTTCTGTGGACCATTGACCCGGCAAACCAATCACACCTATTTTAATCACCGAACAACTCCCTGACAGGTATCCTGTATTTCTTTGTTTTCTGCAAGTCTAACGCAATCACCTGACGTAACAAATAGTCCGCCCTGAGAAACATTCGTGTGGCCATGGATCGATCCAGAATAAAGCGCGTTGAGGTCACAAAGGAGCGCGCCAGACCCAGCGCCAGTCGAATTTCAAATGTGTGGTCGTTTTCTGCTGCGGCAAAGCGCCGCGCAACATGATAAAAATCAACAACCTGCTTGCGAATTTTACGGCGAATCGGCGCATCCAGCACCTGCAAACGATAGTAAGACACCATCAATACCGATACATCCTGCACATAATCCATATGCGTCGAGCGATGCAGATCAATAAAATGAATGTGGTGGCGACGGGCGTCATAGATAATATTATCGACATTAAAATCGCCGTGAATCAGCACGCTAAAGGGTGGAGCCAGCTTCTTCTCGATTTTTTCAGCTGCTTTTAACAGCGCCTCGAAACTGCCAAGCGGCGTGCCGCACAGACGCATATCCTCCCGGCGAAAAGTCGGGTGAATGGCATACACATCGGCCAGCCGTTTGCGCGCTTGCGCCATAAATCTGGCCGCTACAGGCTTTTTTCTGCGTGTCTCATGCCATACCGAATAGAGGGTATCGGCGAGCGCATGCATGGATGCTGTCATCGCCTGCATCGATTCATGCAACACCACATGCTCAAATGTCATGCCCTGCAGATGCTCAATCAGCAGCGCGGCTGAATCCCCTCTCTTTTTATAGCACAGAATTTTTGGCGCAACACCGGGCACCAGACGGTGCCAGCGCTTTACCCCGTCCAGCTCCTCTTTCAGTTTGCGCTTCTCGCCACCCTTAAAAATAGCCAGCTGCTCATCCTGATTGCTGTCGGTATAATTGATCGCTGAAATTGCGCTGCCCGAACGGGTTTCCGCCACCGTTCTGATAATCACATCATCCATGCGGGCGTCATCTACCCAGTCACTGACCGTATCCTGTATCGAGCGCAGCCGCTGCAGATCCATCGGCTGGCCGATATTGGTGGAAATAATCGCTTCGCTGATTTTGAGCAGCATATCGCCCATCTGCTTGATGCTGTAAGCCACAAACAGCCCGGTCACCAGATCGTCCGTATATTTCTGACGTTTCAATTGACGGGTCATTTTTTTCAACAGTTGTTGATAATGCATATCCAGACGCGTTACAAGCCGGCCTGGCGTCAAGGCCAGTTCGCTATCGTTATTGAGCAGGGCAGCCTCAATCACATCGATGCTTTTCGCCACCAGATAGAGCAGGGGGAGGTAGTCGGCCAGACGCAGTTTGTGCGATGCACGCAGGTTTTTAAGCTGGTGGATGCAGTCTCGTGACAGATCGGTCATGCGCTCCAGATCAGCTGCAATGGCCGCCACAGAACGCATACGCATCGCCCCGGATGTATGTGCGTTAGCCGCATCCGAATCAGCACCCGAATCAGAACCACACTGACGGGACATCTGTTCGGCGCAGCTGTTCTGAATGCGTAAGGTCAGATTATGGGCATAACCACGGCGACTTAATATCCGTTTCATCGCACCGGGCGACTCATATTCAAAGCAGGTTTGCAGGTATTGCTGCTGCGAACTCACTTCAACCAGTAAAAATTTCAGATTATCCTGAATCGTTCGGGGCAATGACATGGCAGCGCTGAATTATGCCTGTGTCGGATGAAACTTTTTTTTGACAAACGACAGATATTTCAGTTGCCATGACTGCGACAGAGAGCTCTGCGCCACAATCCTGAATTGTCCGCCTCTTCTCAACTCCGCCAGGGTCAGGGTATTGCCCCATACGCAGCCCGAATCCAGACCGAGAACATGCGACTGATCGGTCACCAGCCCTCTGGCCGCCCAGTGACCATAGACGACATGCGTATCGGGTCGCCATTTCGCCCACTTATGCGAAAACCATGCTTTGTCACGAAAATTACTGCTATCGCCAGTGCGCACATTCCAGTTAAATAAACCGTCACTGGTGCAATAACGGGTGCGGGTCATCACCGCAGTCGCAAACAGCAGCCGCAACGGATCACCCTTGTGCGGTTTGCGGGTCGGAAATTTCACATGGTGCAGTTGCAGGCAAAATTCTTTCCAGTGTACTCCGCGTAGTTCCGCTTCAATTTTCCGGGCCCGTTTCAAGGCTTTTTTCAGTGTCCAGTGTGGATGCAGACCGGCATGCACCATGCACCACCGTAATTTTTCATCATAGTGCAGCATCGGGCGAAAACGCAGCCACTGAATCAGATCATCGCAATCCGGCGCCTCTATCACCTGCATGAGGGTATCGCGATGATAATTCGAACCGCCCGCAGCCAGCTCCAGCAGGTGCAGATCATGATTACCCAGCACACACACGCAGGCATCGCCCAGTCCTTTGAGAAAACGTAGCGTTTTCAATGAATCCGGGCCACGATTCACCAGATCGCCGACACACCAGAGCGTATCTTTGCCGGGGTTGAATTTTACTTTCTTAAGTAATTTTCTCAGCGGCTTGTAACAGCCCTGAATATCTCCTACCGCATAAACAGCCATCGTCCTGTCCTAATCGTCTGTATCCAATGCAGACAGCAGGTCAGGGATAAACGCGATCAGCTCAGCCACCATAATGGTGAAATCGGCATCGAAACGACTGGCTTCATCATCCGCCGATTCACTCGCTTCGTCAACAATAGCCGAATCAAAACGCATGCGCCGAATCGACAAATCTTCCTGTAACACAAACGACAAATGCTCGTGCCAGTTCATGGCTAATTTTTTGACCCGCCGACCCGATGCCACATGCGCCCGCACCTCTTCCGAAGAAACATCAATATATTTACACCGCACGGTTCCTTCTGCTCCCTCGCCGGCCTGCAGTTCGCACTCATCTTCCAGCGTAAATCCTTCCGGCCATGCGTCATCCTGCATGATCCAGCGCGTCATGGCCGATTCCGGCGACTCTGCCGTTGCCGGCAAGACAACATTCAAGGTTCCCAACGTCTTGCGCAACACTTCAATCAACTCTTCAGACTTTTTAGCGCTGGCCGCATTGACAATCAGCCAGCCCTGTTCTGGCAGAATACAGGCATAAGTGTGACTGGCCCGCACCAGCGCTCTGGGCAATAATTGCTGCAACACCTGATCTTTAATATCGTTTTTTTCCTTGCGCCCGACCGTACGTCCGGCCTCCTGTTCAATCTTGAATACCTCGTCGGCCACCTGCTCGCGCACCAGGGATGCCGGCAGCACCTTGTCTTCACAACGCAGGCAGATCATCAGTGCGCCACTGGTTTCATGTACCAGCATCTGGCCGCTGCGCCCTAACGGCTTGTCCCAGCCCTCGCAGGCCATTTCCATCTGCCCACAAGCCCGTGCCTTGCGCCCCTCCAGCTTCTCGTGTAACTGCTGAGAGGTGAGTTTGAACGCATCTTCAAATTGATAAAACTGTATATTTTTAAACCACATGGATAGAAAATCCTTTGTAAACATTAGATTGAATTTGGAATATAAACGATGGTGACAATGTGCTATCCTGTCGCTACAAAACGATCTTCATAAACCGTTCGCAACAGAATGCTCTTAAAAAGCAGTGGCACAAGGTATCAAATTCCGGAATCAGCACAACCACGGAAACAGACACCATATTCATAGATTCCCCCTTCAACGTCTAATGCCGGGGAATAATCCTCGCTCCTTCCCTGTGATGATAGCCCTCGATATGGCCGATCTCATGCGCGATGACACTGGCCAGTTCCGCTTCGCTGCCCACTGTCTCCAGCACCTTGCTATGGAAACAGTTCAATTGTAGCGCAACCGGGGCTATAGTTGAGTGATGAACGCGCCAACCACCAATGCGATTGCTTTTCACAACTCTGCGCCCGGCACGCTCGGCGTGGAGATGGAGTGGATGAGCGTGGACGCAGATTCAGGGCAACAGATTCCCGCTGCGCCCGATGTATTCGCTGTGATTGGCGACACGCCGCGCATCAAACCGGAACTGTTCACCTCGATTATTGAAATTAATACGGATATTCATACCGGCACTGCCGCCGCAATGGAACAACTACGCAAGCTATATGCCGAAGTGGATACGGTGTTGGGCGAGCAACATGCCGCACTGCTGAGTTCCTCAACACACCCGTTTTCGCACTGGCGTGAGCAACAGGTCAGCGATGATCCGCGCTATGCCCGGCTGCTACAACGCCTGTGCTGGGTGGCGCGCCGATTCAACATTTGCGGCATTCACGCCCATATCGGCATGCCCGATGGCGACACATGCATTGGAGCCATGAATCAATTGCTGCCGATTATGCCGGTATTTTTGGCGATCTCGGCCAACTCCCCCTTCTGGCACGGTGAAAAAACCGGCCTGATGTCCAGCCGCATCAAGATTTTTGAGGGTTTAAGTCAGGGCGGCATGCCGTTTTACTTTAGCGACTGGCAGGATTTTGAGCATTGCGCCGCCCGCCTGATGGCCACCGGCAGCATCGATTCGGTGCGCGACATCTGGTGGGAAATGCGCCCCCATCCTGATTTCGGCACGCTGGAAATACGTATTGGCGATATGCCGGGCACATGTGCTGATACAGCCGCCTATATCGCCTATGTCCGCGCCGAAGCTATGGCGGCAATCACGCATGATCCACATGCCAAAGTTCACCCCTCGCTGATTCGGGAAAACCGCTGGAGAGCTTGTCGTTACGGCATGCACGCCACCATGATTGATCCGTTCAGCGAGGAGTTGATACCGGTACTTGACTGGCTCGAGCAGCGGCTCGATATACTAGCCAAACAGGCGGTTGATACGGATGAACTGGCTATCGTAGCCGAGCGCGTTGCGCACTGGCGGACAGACGGCGGCGGTGCGGACATACAACGTCACATCTATGATCATTCGGGGAATTTTTCACAGATGGTCAAAGCATTACGTGATCAGGATGGATGGAGCCGCCAATGCCAATAAACCTGAATGACAACCTGAACGACAACCTGAATGACAGTCTTAACTACAGAGGCAACGAAACCGCCGGAGGCACCCGGGCCGTGGCCGGACAATTAACAGATGCGATCAGCGCCATCATGCCTGATGTGGTGCGGATGCGCCGTCATCTGCATCAGCATCCGGAACTATCCGGGCATGAACAGCAGACGGCAATGCTGGTGGCCGACCAATGTCGGGAACTGGGGCTGAAGGTGCGCCAGGACATTGGCGGTCATGGTCTGCTGGCCTGCCTGAAAATTGCCGCTGACAAACCGTGGATAGCGTTTCGGGCTGATATGGATGCGCTGCCTATTGCCGACGCCAAACAGCGTCGCTACACCTCATCTGTCGATGAAGTCTCGCACAGTTGCGGTCATGACGCGCACACGGCCATGCTGCTCGGTGTGGCGCGGCTGCTGAGCCAGTTCAAGCAGAACCTGCATCACAATATCGCCTTTATTTTCCAACCGGCTGAAGAGACCTGTCAGGGCGCCTCGGAGATGCTGCGCGATGGGCTGTTCAGGGATTTCCGGCCGCAACAGATTTACGCCCTGCATGTCTATCCCTACCTGCCGGCCGGATCGATTGGCTTGCGCCAGGGTGCGATGTGCGCCGCCGCCGATATGTTCGACGTTGAAATCAAGGGGCGTGGCGGTCACGCAGCCAGGCCGCATGAATGCATTGATGTGGTGCTGGTCGCCACCCATATTATTCAGGCGCTACATCAGATTGTCGGGCGCAGGGTCAATCCCCTGCACCCCGCTGTCCTGACCGTTGGCCAGATTCACGGCGGTCATGCCGGCAACGTGATTCCCGAACGCATCTGCTTTTCAGGCACCTTCCGCAGTCTGCACCCTGAAGTGCACGAAGAGATTCGTACCCGTATGGATCAGATCATCCGGAAAACGGCCGAGGCCTGGGGTGCCACATCCCGTTTTACGCTGAAACAGGCGACACCGGTGCTCAGCAATGACGCAATGTTGCTGACGCAATCCCGAGGCATATTCAGGCATATGATACCCGACATCCAGCTCATCGAGATCAATGAACCATCCATGGGCGGCGAGGATTTCGCCGAATTCCTGCACGATATCCCCGGCTGCCTGTTTCGCCTGGGCACCGGCAGCGGGCCTGAAACGCGCTATCCCCTGCATCACCCCTGTTTTGACATCGATGAATCATCCATGTCCGCCGGCATGGCCGCCTTTGCGGCACTGGCCTTGCAGCGCGGTTAATCACCCGCTAAGTGTATTCGTGGTTCGCCCTTGACCTTGCTCTGTTCTTTTCTCATACAATCCAAACCTTTAAGCGAACCGCGAATGGACGCGAATACACGCAAATAAAAGCAACACCTTGAACCAAAAAAAGAGCCAGCCCGTTAGGACTGACCCTTTGTTTTGTTGCTATTACTAGCTTTTATATGGTGCGCCCAGATGGACTCGAACCATCGGCCCACGGATTAAAAGTCCGCTACTCTACCAACTGAGCTATAGGCGCATTTTGAAGAGGCGCGAAGTTTCACAATTTCGGCGTCGCTGTCAAACGATTTTCTTTTGCATCCATCTGTACTGCAATGCTTTTGACCTTTAAAAAGCCGACTCAATCGTTTGGAAAAACAACATCCAGAACGCTTTCAGGCGGCCGTCCAACCGCAGCCCTGTTGCCTTTCACCACGATCGGACGTTCGATCACGATGGGATGCGCCACCATCAAGGCAATCGCCTCGGCACGCGACAGCGCCTTGCCCTGAAAGTGCTCCCTGTATTCGGATTCACCCTTGCGCATCAATTCATCCGGTTGCTTGCCTAATATGGTCAGAACTTGACCCAGCTCAGCTTCACTTGGCGGCGTTTTCAGATATTCGATGATTTCGGGCGTGATACCGCGCTCCTGTAGCAGCGCCAGCGTGGCTCTGGATTTGGAACAGCGTGGGTTATGATACATCGTAACAGTCATATAATCTCCTTATGATAACTTCTTTACGAAGTTATCCATTGCAACGCGGCATATTTCAACATGAGACGCTTGGTGCCGGCGCGTCTGAATTGCACCGTGATGCGTGCGGCATCGCCAGCACCTTCCAATGCCAGCACCACACCCTCGCCGAAACTCGGGTGCATCACATTACCGCCAATATGGACGCCGGTTTGTGCTTCAGATACAGCAGCGTGCATGGTTGGTTTATGATCCTGATGCAGCATGTTCTTTGGCAGGTTTTTGATAAAGCGGCTGGGTTGGGGGTAGTGCGTTTCACCATAAAATCGGCGCTGACGAGCGGAGGTGAGCAGCACATGCTTGCGTGCTCGCGTGATACCGACATAAAGCAGCCGTCGCTCTTCAGCGATGCCGGACTCTCCCTCATCGAGCGAACGCTGATGCGGCAACAATCCCTCTTCCACGCCGGGCAGTACGACGCAATCAAACTCCAGTCCCTTGGCCCGGTGCAGACTCATCATGCTGACGGCGTCATCCTGCTGTTCATTGTCACTGCCGCGTATCTCTTCGCTGCTTTGCAATAACGCCGCCCGATCCATGAATTCCACCGGCGTCAGCCCCTGCCCCAGCGATATTTCAATATAATCCTGCAAGGTGCGGATATTATCCAGTCGCGATGCTGCTTCGATTTCGCCCATGGCTTTCAAACTGTCCAGATAACCGATGCGCTCCAACA
>JALUWF010000377.1 GCA_027019785.1 Mariprofundus sp.
GCACCCCTCCACCCATAAATGCTCTGATCGTCATCGCCGACTACCGTCAGATTTTTATGCTCGCTGCACAGATGCAGCAACCACTCATGCTGCACCGGATTGGTATCCTGATATTCGTCCACCAGCACATGATCGAAACGGGTTTTTAGCGCCACGGCGATATCGGCATGGTCGCGCAGCAAAACGACCACATTGAGAATAAGATCGGAAAAATCCATGCGTTCATGCTGCTTAAGTTCCTGCTGATAAACACCGTACAACTCGGCCATATTGATGCCATTCCAGTCAAAAGCATCCGTCTCGGAAGGCCGCTGTCCGGCATGTTTTTGATGCTCTATCCAGTTCGTCAGAAAAGAAGGATGCAGTCTGTCGGCAGGAATATTGCGGGCTTTCAGGATGCGTTTCACCAGCGCTTTCTGGTCATCAGCATCAATCACCTGAAAGGAGCGCGGGAAGCCCAGCGCATCAGCGTACCGGCGCAGAAAACGTAGCGAAATAGCGTGAAAGGTGCCGGACACAACACCGCCACCCCCATCCCCAATCAAGTCGCTCAGGCGAGATTTCAGTTCAGCCGCCGCCTTGTTAGTGAAGGTCACGGCCAGAATCCGGTGCGGCGCAACGCCCGCCCCGGCAATCAGATGGCCGATACGATGCACAATGGTGCGCGTTTTACCGGAACCTGCTCCGGCCAGGATCAGTTGCGGGCCATCGCCGGCATGCGCCGCCTGTTGCTGGGCGGCATTCAGCCCATGCCCGCCAGCCGAATGCAACGCACTGCTGTTGTCAGGCATGCTCGCCTTCACCATGTTTCACAATCATTTTATGGTAGGTGGAAAAAATGGCATTGCGAGACAATATTCCCAGCACCTTGCACGGATTATCTGCCGCCACCACCGGCATCTGTTCAAACTCTTCCCGATCAAGAATATGGATTGCATCAAGCAGGCTGTCGCTTTCGGAAATCACCAGCACATCACGATTGGCTACTTCACCGGCCACAACAATCTGATCCAGGGTCGGATCAATCAGCCACTGCTGCAGATCGGAAAACGTCACAATGCCTACCATCAGCCCCGCATCGTCCACCACCTGCACGCAACCCTTGCCAGAAGCCGTATAAACCTGTTTCAACTCCTGCAAGCGCGCCATTTCGGAGATGCGCGGGATTGAGCGCCAGGGGATACGGCTCACCGGCACCGAACGCATCCATGACTGCTCCAGTCCCCAATGCGATTCAATGCCGCGCTCCTCCAGTACTTCGGTAAACAGGGAGCCATGGCCAAAAGATCTGGTGACCAGGGTCGCCACACTGCAAGCTGCCATCAACGGCAACATAATCTGATAATTGGCGGTCATTTCAAACACGATCAGCATCACTGTCAGCGGCGCCTGCAACGCAGCAGCCGTCAGCGCGCCACAGGCCACCAGCGCATAGGCGCCGTAACTTTCAGAATATTCAGGTGAAATAGCGTGGAACACCCCCCCGCACATCGCCCCGATGGTGGCGCCCAGAAACAGCACCGGCCCGAACAGACCGCCGGGAAAACCGCCAGCTGCGCTCAATATCGTCGCCACCAGTTTGCCGACCAGCACAATCGCCAGAAACTCAGCCAGAGGCAGCACGCTTCCGAGCAGCTCGGGATGAATCCTCTCCAGCATCATATCTTCAACAATGCCGTAACCGATGGACATCACTTGCGGTATAGCCAGACCGATCAGGCCAATCATCAGTCCGACCAGCGCCAGGCGGAAACGGCGGTCAGGCATGAGGGTTTCCAGCCATTTGCGAGTCGGCGGCATGGCCTTGATAAACACCATCGCCACCAGCCCGCAGATCGCACCAATAGCAATATAGGAGGGGATTTCCCAGGTGCTGATCAGGTGATATTCCGGCACTGTAAAAGCCGGAAAGTTACCCAGCTCCGAACGTGAAACCACCGTGGCCAGCACCGAAGCAATGACAATCGGGCTGAAGGTGGCAATAGCATAATCGGCCAGAATCACTTCCAGCGCAAAGAATACGCCGGCAATCGGCGTATTAAATGAGGCGGCAATACCGGCGGCCACGCCGCAACCAACCAGAATACGCAGCTGCTGTTCAGTCAGACCCAGCCACTGACCGATTTCCGACGCCAGTAACGCTCCCATAGCAATGGTCGGCCCTTCTCGCCCCAGGCTGATGCCGCTGCCAATGGCCAGCGTAGCCCCTGCCATTTCGGTTCCCAACTGGCGCGGATGTATGCGCGCCTTGCGCTCGACCATATCGGCCAGCACGCCGGACACGCCGCGCAGTTCGCCATTAGGCAGCAGCCAAACGGTGATCCAGCCCACAGCCAGTCCGCTCAGCGTCGGCGCAATCAGATAAATATACCACGGCAGCGAACCGATGACGGTTTCCCAGGTGCGTTCACCGGTCCACAACAGGCTCACCCATTCGATCATAAAACGGATCAGCAGGGCCACATAACCGGAGAGCACGCCAATCACCACAGCCAGAGCCACCATGTAGATGGTGTCCTGTTCGCGCGTCCATGCCAGCGCTTTTGATTTTCCTTTCAGCAGCGTTTTTTTCACGTGAATTCACCTTTTTCCATGCCATGGGCATGGGGGTGTGTTGTTGATATTCTATTTAAACCTTGGTTAAAGTGCGCCGATGTTACGACCAGCCGACGGCCACGGCAATTAGATGACCTTAGAGCGCCAAACCGGAGAGTTCAGGTGGATCATCAGCCAATGCCTGAGCGGCGGTTTCAGCAATGGCATCAAAGGGGGTGCGCTCGGGTATGTGTTTATTGACAAACTGGTTGGCCTGATAACATATCCTGGACAGAAACAGCGGGCTGTCGGGGTTGTGATGGTCTGCCACGGCCTGGCTCAAATCATCGGGGAACAGCCACAGGCGCATCAGTTGCATGCCCGCTTCTGCATGATTGACGCCGTAATAGTCCTCTTCTGCCTGAATCAGCGCCTCTCCATGCAGATGGCCTGTTTCGTGCTCAAAATAGGAGAAGTCCACACGCATGCCCAGCGCGGCACGACCGATATCGTGCATCAGCCCTGCCATAAAGGCGCGTTCATGACTGCAGTACTGTTCAGCCGGGTCAACACACTTGGCCAGATGGCCAGCCACCTGACCAACCGCAAAGGCATGCGCCCAGAACATACGGATATTGGCCATCCCTGTCGGTAAAATCATGCCATACATCAATGCCATGGCTGTGGCGATATGCACCGTTTCGCGGAAACCCAGCCGCGCAATAGCCTTCGACAACTCACCTATGGGCGAGTGGGTCGGATTATAGGCCGGTGAATTGGCAAACTTCAGAATCATGGCTGTCGTGGCCTGATCACTACGAATCACCTCGGCCAGATCTTCCGCTCCGGAATCGGGATCCTGAGCGACATTCTGAATCTTAACAAAGCGATCGGGCAACGAGGGCAGATCATCGCTGAATCTCAGCAATTCGAGGGTAGAATTTCTATCAAAGCCGGATGCATTCATCATACGGCATACTAGCAATCATCAGGCCATGTTTTCAAGGCCTCGTCCATACGCCTCGCCCATCCGATGATTTTAATTCCGTTCCCGATAGGCTCCCGCCCATGGTCACGCCGCATTCACTGAATCACATCCGCCTGTTCTATGCCGCCTATTTTGCAGCCATGGGACTGATTCTGCCTTTTTTCCCTGTTTATCTCGACGGGCGTGGATTCGACACGGTCACGATCGGTTTTATGACCGGCTTGTTGGCGCTGGCCAAAGTGGTCGCGCCACCCTGGATCGGCCATATCCTGGATCGCCAACCACCAGTATGGGCACACCATTTTATCGTGGTGGCATCATGTATGGCCGCTGTGACGGCGCTGGCCATCGGGCTGAACGTGAATGGCTGGCTACTGGCAGCCATGATATTGCTATTTGGTATCTTCTGGGCTGCCGTGCTGCCGTTGACTGATGCTTTATCGGTATCTGTATCCGAAAACAAAACCGCAGATTACGGGCGACTGCGGGCCTGGGGCTCAATCGGTTTTGTGATCACCTCGCTGGCAGGCGGCATCTGGCTGGTCGGTCCGAATATCGCCAGTTTCCCCATTGTGCTGGCTGTTTTTATGCTGATACTGATATTTGCCGCCCACGGTTTCCCCAAACTGGAAGCTCCGCCTGCCGAAGCAACGGGACGAGGCGCATTCACTACGCCATTTTATCTATTGCTGGCCATTACCCTGATCATGCAGGCGTCTCACGGCGCTTACTACGGATTCTTCAGCCTGTATCTGGCCGATGCCGGCTATTCCGGTTGGCAGGTCGGGTTGTACTGGGGCATTGGCGTCATCGCCGAAATTATTCTGATGTGGCGCTGGTCGCGCGCGCTGCAACAGTCATCGCCATCATTGGTCTTCACTGTCTGTCTTTTGTTGGCTGCACTGCGCTGGCTGGGCATCGGCCTGACCACCAATGCCACAATGCTGGTCGCTCTGCAACTACTGCATGCCGCCAGTTTTGCCGCCTTTCATGTGACTGCGATCGCCTGGGTGAAACGACTTGCCCCCAATCATCGGCACAGTGCCGCACAGGGACTCTATTCCGCCGCCGGATTCGGGCTGGGCAGCACCATCGGCATCATGGGCTGTGGACTGATTGCCGATTCATTTTCCTACAGCGTCGCATTCTTCACCTGTGCCGGTGTTGCCATGCTGGGAATTCCGCTGGCACTGTTACTGCCAAGGCCTGCCCTTTACCCATAAGTCACGTCACAGAACCCTTGCACATGGGGCAGGCCAAGGCAGTGTTAGTCCCTTACGAAAAGTACAAGAAATAAAAATCATAAAATCAAAAGAATCTCACCACAGAGTACACAGAGAGCACAGAGGAAAAGCAGAGAAAACCAAAACATAAAGATTCGATCATACTTTGCGAATCCTTCACGCTTTAAAGTCGCCCAACTCTGCAATCATTCCCTTCAACACATCATCCTGCACCGGCTTCTCCAACCAGTGATACCCCGCTTCTCTGACCCCTGTTTGCACTTCAGGACTTACATCACCGCTGGTGATCAACGTTGGAATTTCACGGGCGAAATGGGCTTCTACTGCCTTGGACACCTCAAGCCCTGTATGCCCCCCGCGCAACCGATAATCGGAAATCAGCACATCGGCAGGCGGATACTTATGCTCCTTTAATTCCCCAAGCAAATCAGCCTCACTTTCTGCCAGCAACACCTCACAACCCCAGCCCAGCAACAATTCGCGCATGCCCTGCAAAATGGCACGATCATCGTCTACCACAATCACGAACAACCCCGCGACATCCATATCCATCCGGGGAGCATCTGTTTCTTGCGGATAGGCTTCCATTTCCGAATAAAGCGGTACGATGATGGAAAAACACGAACCACTGCCCGGTCGGCTGCGAACATGAATACGATGACCAAGTGTATCCGCCATCCGTCGCACAATCGAAAGCCCCAACCCCAACCCCTTTTCCCGATCACGTTCGGGATTGTTGATCTGGTAAAATTCGTCAAAGATATGTGGCAGGCTCTCTTCGGGAATACCCACACCAGTATCATAGACCTCGATATGCACATCATCATCGCGCCTGCGCGTACCCAACAGCACGCCACCACTTTCGGTATATCGAATCGCATTGGCCAGAAGGTTGCGCAGGATGCGTTTGAGCAGTACAGGATCGCTCTTCACGCATCCTTTACGTGGCAACCGAAGACGGAATTTTAAACCTTGTTCATCAGCCAATGGCTGCATTCCCTCCGCACATTCGCCAAGCAACGATGCCAACGGAAATCTGCACGGATCAGGCTTTATTTTTCCGGCATCCAAACGGGCAATATCTAACAATTCACCCAACATCTCACCCAGCGCCCGACTGGATTGGTCAGCCAAAGCAAGAAGATTCTTTTGATCTTCTTTTTCAAGGCTGGCTTTCAAACTGGCGTGAAACAAGCTCAGCGCATGCAACGGCTGGCGTAGATCGTGACTGACCGCAGCCAGAAAGCGGGATTTATCACGGCTGGCATTTTCGGCCTTATTTTTTTTCTCCTCCAGTTCGTGTAGTAGCTGTTCCCGTTCGAAGTCTCGTGCAATGGTGCCCCGAAAAATTCGCCCTAGATTGATGGCATAACTCAAGTTAATCACCACCAGTGTAGTGATCATCAGACCAATCATCAAAGCTGCCTGACTCTCGACAAAAAACCGAAGAACAAGCATTCCACCCGCAATTAGTAAGAAACTTGCAAATGCAGGAAGATAGGTGGCATGCGAGCCGATACTTGCAGCCATCATACCGAAGATGACGATGCAGATGACCAGCGTATTGCTAACAGATGTAAGGTCAAGGGCAATCCATGGCAAAGCACCCCACAATATGCCCGAAATAACCACACCTGCCGTATACCCGTGCGCCCAGCGAATAGCGTTGTCGCGTTTATCAGAATGATTGGCCAGCATGAATTTTCTATAGTAAATTCCACGAACAATTGTCATAAGCAGAATACAGAAAAACCACGGCCAAAGCAAAGGCTCTGGTGATATATTCCAAAGAGTTACTGCGGTCACGCCTGCTATAACAGTTCCGGCAATCAGGGCTCGCGGTGCATATCCAAACAAGGCTTTAACGCACTCAAAAAATATAGCGTCATCCTGTTCGGTCGAACGTGTCACCCCTGTTTGCATGCCGCCAGTGTGGCTGATGCTGCGATCACTTTCCAGTATTATGTCATGTTTTATATCCCGCTGGATAAATGACTTCTGTGGCTGGAATGTTTTTTGGCTACCTGAGAATGACTAAAAAATACTGATGATAAAACCTTCAAAGCGCCTTCTGTATATTGCCTTTTCATTCGTGCCTATTCGTGTCATTCGTCCCCCAGGGGAGCCTCTCTTACTTCGTAATTCACCTTCTGGCCAGGTTTGCTTTCCTGAAATAAACGCCTGCATTAAGAATTCAGCCCAAGAATCTCACGGGCGCGAATGCCGGCCTGAATGCGGTTATCCACATCCAGTTTGGATAAAATATCGCTGACGTATTGCTTGACTGTGCCTTCGGTTAAACAGGTGCGTTTGGCAATCTGCTTGTTGCTCATGCCGTCAGCCAGCAGACGCAGAATTTCCTGCTGTTTTTCTGTGAATCGCGGTATCTGGACAGACATGACGCCTGTCGGGATTGCAGTCTTTCCGTTCAGAATATCATGAACGGCATCCAGCATGGCGTGACCATCGCCGGATTTGGATACGAAGCCAGATGCTCCTGCTTCAATGCAGGCACGAATCGCCGCTTTATCTTCATTGGCGGACACAATCAACACCGGAATCTCCGGCCAGTCGGCATGCAGGGATCGAATCGAAGCCACCCCGTCCATGCCCGGCATACAGAGATCCATCATAATCAGTTTCGGGCGTTTGCTACCGTGTAGATATTCGCGTATTTCATCATGGTTTTCGACAGTGGTGATTTGATAATCACTGTCCACAGTTTCAAGCCAGCGCTTGATGCTTTCCCGAAACAGGCCGTGATCATCGGCCAATAGTATCGTCATCTCATCCCTCCCAACAGCGATTGCAGACTAGGAACTAACTTTGGTTAGTCAAACTCTTTACCAAAGGGAATTACATCAGGCTATCGAAAAGCCAACAATGCGGGCTAAATCTGGAGATGGAGGAATTTATGCTTAAACGAATGATCATAACACTGTCGATTGTATCCATAATAACCATGGGCGCAGCCCCGGCACAAGCAAACATTTGGGATTTGTTAACTGGCGTGATAACTGGTGCGTCCAGTTGGGCGGGCAAGGCGACAAAAGACTTAAAAAATTTGGTTACCGCTGCTTCAAAGAATCCATCCAGTGCCTATGCAAAATCCTATGCCTGGGCCTATGACACCGGCAGCAAGGCTCCCAAGTGGATAGCAGACACATCGGGGGCTGTATGGAATGGGATTGCCGATACTGCGACAAATCTGGGCACAGATCTTACCCAGTGCCGGGATAACATATCCAATCCGGGATTCAATACGTTTGTCCAATATCAGAATGAAATCCCAATATCCTTGGGCATTGGCTTTGCTGATACAAATTGCAAGGCAACGGGGAGCAAGAAAAAATATAATATTCCTAACAAATCCGGTGGATCATGTGTGCCGGCTAGTCGGATAGATGGGTGCAGCTTCCCAACTGGAACTGCTACTTTTACAATTACATCCCCTATTAGTGGCTTCACGGTTTCTTTACCTTATGATTCCAGTACGGCTTTTACCGTTCGCGATAAAAACCTGATGAAGCCGACCTGTGTTCAACACGATATATGTTACAACTCAAAGCCAGCTGCGGGATACAACGCAACAACCTGGAAAGCCAAGTGCGATGCTGAATTCTGGGATAACATGAACACGGTGCGTCAAAAGTTTAAGGGAAGATTCTCGGCCGAGCTGGCCTATGCAGCCGTGGTGGCCGGCGGTCAAAACGCTTTTACCGTTGACCAGACCTGGGCATCTACCAACACTTGTAATTCAGCGGTTAATGATCAGAACACTCTGGGATTGCCGCTCTTCAGGCAGGCTGCTGATGTCGATGGCGATGGGCAGGATGAATTTTGCAGGCAGATTGGTGGTGATATCGTTTGTAGCTCCTATGATCGGGATACCGGAGTATTCACCGAGAAATCACGCATTGGTGGCGATTTAGGCTATACCCACAGCCGCTGGTTGGCTGATGCCAATGGCGACGGTAAGGCTGATTATTGTCGTGAGGTTGGTGATAATGCACATGGATTTTCAATTGGATGTACATCCTTTCCAACATCGGGATCCACTTCTACTACATATCATATTTATGGAGATATGGGGTACGAAGGTCAACGCTGGTTTGCCGATGTAAATGGTGACGGTCAGGATGAATTTTGCCGTGCAGTTGGTGGAAATTCATCCAACCCTAAAGATATTTATTGCACAAGATATAATCCTAGCACACAAAAGAGTGATTTCATTGCTAGGCTTAACCCAGGTGATTTTGGATACAAGGGGCAACGCTGGTTTGCCGATGTGGATGGCAATGGAACCGATGATTATTGCCGCGAGGTTGGTAATCGTGGCAAGGGATCAAACGCATCCTCAATCGGATGTACAACCATTCAAACAAATGGAGGCAATCCTACTTTTACCGGCTATTCGACATATCGCATTTCTGGCGATCTAGGATATCGTGATAGTCGCTGGTTTGCCGATGTGAATCATGATGGCAAAGCTGATTACTGCCGGAAAGTTGGAACGCACTATAATTCAAGCAACACTAAGATTTTGTGTGATCAGCTTCAGGGGCCGAAAGTGAGTCAAAAAAGATTACTTACAATCGGTCACTCAGATATTGGTTTTTACCATCCAAGACTCTTTGCGGATTTTACTGGTGACGGTCAAATGGACTATCTGCGTTCTGTCGGGGCTAGTACAGCGAGAAGGTTGGCTGTGCTGCAGTTGAACCCCAACCATCCGCCGGTGGCTGATGCGGGCGCCACGCAGACCGTGGAGTCCACGGGTTCTGTGACGGCTGTAACGCTGAACGGCTCGGCATCGTCCGATCCGGATGGCAACCCGCTGACCTATACCTGGGTATGGACTGGCGGTTCTGTCACCGGTGTTTCTCCTACCGTAAATCTGGCTAACGGCACCCACAATATCAGGTTGAAGGTAGATGATGGTAAAGGCGGCACTGCAACAGCGACAACTTCAGTGACTGTACAGGATACAATCGCGCCGACTGTCAGTATTGCAGCGATTCCGGCTTCGGAAGCAACCAGTGCCAGTGGAGCGGTTGTCAATGTAGTACCATACGTCACAACGGCGGATGTATGCGGTGTTTCTCTCAATATTTCACCGGTCGGAACCTTTGCCCTAGGAGTGACAACGGTATCCGTTACCGCAACCGATTGCGCAAACAATAGCACATCTGCAACCACGACGGTGACGGTGCAGGATACCACTGCTCCGGTGATTACACCTCCGGCGGATATTACGACTGAAGCCACTGCTGTGCAGACGCCAGTCGTAATCGGCACGGCAACCGCTACGGATATTTTCGCTGTATCCGTGACATCGGAT
>JALUWF010000378.1 GCA_027019785.1 Mariprofundus sp.
GTGCAAAAGGTAAAGGGCAAAAGCTCGTACAAGTTACAGCGGGAATTTGCAGGTTTACGGAAGGAATATTGGGGACAACGAATGTGGGCACGAGGCTATTTTGCATGCAGTACAGGGAACATAACGGATAGCATGATCAAAGCGTATATTGATGGACATACAGAGCATGATGACGATTTTAAAGTTGCCGACTTTGAGTCGCGCTGAAGCCGCCTTAAGGCGGAATCTTGCAGTCGGCTTTAGCCGAAACGCCACTTACAGTGGCAAAAACAAGCCACCTACTTCAGTAGGTGGTCATTGACTGCGAAAGGCGTGCTTCCTTACCGAGGTTTGGCTTCCGATATCAAGCGTGCTTTAGCGGTATGGCCGGCTATTGATTTTGAGGATGACCGGGATGGCTGCATCTTTAAGGCGGTGATTCGACGCGAGGATGTGCTATCGACTACCCAGAAAACTACCCAGAAAATATTGGCTGTGCTTAATTCTACCTTGTCACATTACCAAAGCTAAAATAAAGCATTGATTTATAAGGCATAATACCTATAATACATGCCATGATTCAACAAGAATACATGGCAAAGGGGATGGGTCGAAGCCCACCGGAAACCACACACAAAAAAGGGGATTATCGATGGAAAAAGTTCACTGGTGGCGGTGGGCGATCGTCTATTGCAATTCTGTGACGCATTTGGGCATCATTTTCGCCAATCGACGAGAGATATTTCATCCAAATCTCGACAATATTTATGTGGTTTAATGCAAGCTGAAAAGAAGAACATGGAGCGCATGGCCGAGGTTGTTCCAAATAGTTGCGATCAATCATTGCAACACTTTCTGTCCAATTCTAACTGGGATGGGCGAGCTGTGATTGGGAAAAGGGAGGAAAAGGGGACGTTTCTAGCCTGTCGAAATACCACCCCCAAACAAAGTTACATACCTCCCGCTATTAGGCTTTTATTTCCAGAGAAAAAAACTTGGCGCTTTCTTTGCATAGTATACGGTATATTTTCTTGTTCCCAGCG
>JALUWF010000379.1 GCA_027019785.1 Mariprofundus sp.
TATCCTTCAACCATGTGAGATTCTTTTCAGTGGCTATTCCCGCATCCATGACAATCAATGGATTCGATGCTGATGTTGATAGTGATTCCACCATTTCCTTTAACGTCAGCGGCTCACTGGCGTTACCGGCAAAGACTTTACTACTACGGGGAAAACCACTGCTATCAAGCACCAAAGCCAGTGTCACCAACGGACAATCGCTACGCTTCTCCTTGGAACGACCATAGGCGGCTAGATTGTTTCCCCTGGCTGTTCCCTCAAAAAATGTGTTGGTCAGGTCATACAGGGTGATAGTGCAATCCAGATTGAATAGTAGGCTCTCTCGATTAAATAGATGTGCTTCCAGAATATCCTTGTCTTTCAATAGCTTATCGGATACACGATACATGCGATCTAAATGACACTGATCAAAGTCGTAATCTATCAGCTCGCCCAGGCCGCTTTCTCGTTGTAACCATGCATGCGTGGAACGTTCACTGCCCGGCATCGCCATGCGCCCGATAATGGTTCCAATGGCCGCAGCCTGTTCTATGCTATTGTAACCCAGAGCTGCAAATTTGCGATCCAATTCCAGAGCTTGAAGTGCATCGTAAGCTATATGTTCCACACCCACACTGCGTAAGTTGGAGCTTTGCAGGGTGTCCACGTCCACTGTGCGGTAATCTGATCCAGCCTGTTCTTCATGAATCGCTGAATATTCCCTGTTTCTCCCTATTAATTTCTTCGCTATGCGTTGGGCTTCTGCCTCTATATCCGATTCCAGCGAGAACAGGCTCCTCTGATGGTGAAGAATATCATCAACCCGATCCGTCAATACACCCCATTGCTCTCGCGGAACCGGATATTGGCTTCCAAGATTCAACAGGGTGTGTTGCCTGACTTTATTCCCGATGCGTGTGCTCTCCACCAATCGGTAGGTGTGGTAGATGGTACCGTCGCTCTTGCGCTGCGTGGTTGTTTGCCGGATGTACATAAGCGCGAAACTGTCACCCAAAAATCGGAAAAGTCAAGGGAAAATACC
>JALUWF010000380.1 GCA_027019785.1 Mariprofundus sp.
AAATCTGCAAACCTGAGGAACCCCATGAGTCAGCAAGCCAACACATCTCAAGAGCTAGCCAAAACCTATGACCCGCAGTCGGTAGAACCTGCCATTAACGATCAATGGCTGAATTCCGACGCCTTCAAGCCCGCGCCGGGCGATGAAAGTTACAGCATTGTGATTCCGCCGCCGAATGTGACCGGCAGCCTGCATATGGGCCACGCCTTCACCTTTACCATTCAGGATTCGCTGATTCGCTGGCAGCGCATGCAGGGCAAATCGACCCTGTGGCAACCGGGCACTGATCATGCCGGCATTGCCACCCAGATGGTGGTGGAGCGCCTGTTGGATAAGGAGGGGATTCATCGCAGGGACTTGGGGCGCGAGCGTTTTCTCGATCGGGTGTGGGAGTGGAAAGAGCATTCCGGCGGCACCATTGTCAATCAGCTCAAAAAACTCGGCGCATCATGCGACTGGTCGCGTGAGCGCTTCACGCTCGATGAGGGGCTGTCGCGCTCGGTCAAAGAGGTGTTTGTACGCCTCTATGAAGAGGGGCTGATCTATCGCGGCAAGCGGCTGGTGAACTGGGATCCGGTGCTGGAGACGGCTGTCTCCGATCTGGAGGTGGTGCATGAGGAAGAGTCCGGCCATTTCTGGCATATGTGTTATCCGCATGCCGATGATCCGTCCAAACATGTCATTGTCGCCACCACGCGCCCTGAGACCATGTTCGGCGATGCCGCTGTGGCCGTTCACCCGGATGATGAACGCTATGCCGATCTGGTCGGCAAAGAACTCATTCTGCCGCTGACCGGGCGCTGCATTCCTGTCATTGCCGATAGTTATGTCGATCCTGAATTCGGCACCGGCTGCGTCAAAATTACGCCGGCACATGATTTCAACGACTACGAAGTCGGTAAACGCCATGATCTGCCGCTAGTCAATATTCTGACGCCGCAGGCGCATTTGGTTGACGATGATGTCGTGCCGGAAAAATACCGCGGCATGGAACGCTATGAGGCGCGTGAACATGTGGTGGCCGACCTGGATGCGGAAGGACTACTGCATAAAATAGAGGAACACACCCATCAAATCGGACGCGGCGACCGTTCGCATGCCGTATTGGAGCCCTATCTGACCGATCAGTGGTATGTGGATATCAAGCCGCTGGCGGCGCCTGCGATCAAGGCGGTGGAAGATGGCGACATCCGCTTTGTGCCGCAATTTTGGGAAAAGACTTATTTTGAATGGATGCGCAATATTCAGGATTGGTGCATTTCGCGCCAGTTGTGGTGGGGGCACCGCATTCCGGCCTGGTATTGCGATGACTGTGACCATATCACAGTCAGCCGCGAAACGCCGGACTGTTGCGAGGGTTGTGGATCGAATCATATCCGCCAGGATGAGGATGTGCTGGACACATGGTTCTCCTCCGGTCTGTGGCCATTTTCCACCCTCGGCTGGCCGGATGAAACGCCGGAAATGGAACAGTTTTACCCTACCAATGTGTTGGTGACCGGCTTTGATATTATCTTCTTCTGGGTCGCCCGCATGATCATGATGGGGCTAAAATTCACGGGCAAGGTGCCATTTAAGGATGTCTATATCCACGCCCTGATTCGTGATGCTGAAGGGCAGAAGATGTCCAAATCCAAAGGCAATGTGATTGATCCGCTACAGATGAGCGAGAAATACGGCGCTGATGCGCTGCGCTTTACGCTGGCGCATATGGCGACGCCGGGCCGCGATGTGAAGCTGGATGAAACACGCATCGAATCGAATCGCAATTTTATGAACAAAATCTGGAATGCGGCGCGCTTCGTGTTTATGAATCGCGAAGATGCTGCGCCGGATGCGTTTGTCAGACCCGAACTGGATGTGAACCACTGGATTCTGGCTGAACTGGATGCGGTCACGATGGAAGTAGACAAGGCGATGGAGGAATACCGTTTCAATGAAGCGGCGGCGGCGTTATACGCTTTCATTTGGGGCACCTATTGTGACTGGTATGTGGAAGCGGCCAAAGTGGCATTGTACGGCGACGATGAAGCAGCCAAAGCGGAAACGCAGGTGGTGATGCTGACTGCGTTGGAGGGCTGGTTGAAATTGCTGCATCCGATCTGCCCGTACATCACCGAAACGCTGTGGCAGAGCCTGCATGGTGCGGATGCCCGCCTGATTACATCTGACTGGCATCGCACGCGTGATGATCACGATGCTGATGCCACGCGCCGGATAGGCAAAGTGATTGAAGTGGTGTCGGCCATTCGCTCGATCCGCGGTGAAATGAATGTGAATCCGGGCAAGCGCATTGAAGCAGTGATTGCCTGTAGCAAAGACGTGCGCGCCGGTCTGGAAACGCAGCAGCGACTGATGATGAGTCTGGCGCGGCTGGAATCGCTAAACTGGCTGGATGCCGAAGCCGAAGAGGAGGGCGCGGCGGTTGCGCCGCTGGCGGATGCAACCGTCTATTTGCCGCTGGCCGGCCTGATCAATGTGAGTGAAGAGAAGGCGCGATTGGAAAAGAAGATGGCGCGACTGGACAAGGATATTGCCCAGTGTGAGGCCAAACTGGGCAATCCGAAATTTCGGAACAATGCACCGCAGGCGGTGGTGGACAAGGTTCAGGCTGAACTGGATGCGTCAACAGCGGTACGGGCTGAATTGGTTGCAGGTATAGAACGGTTGAGTGCCCTGTCCAACGAATAAGGTTAGATCGTGAGAGCGAAGCGAACCACGATCTGAACCGTTTGTTGGACAAGTCCGGAGTAGGTGTCTGACACAGCCCATGAAAATATCTTTTTTTGGTTCAAGGTGTTGATTTTATTTGCGTGTATTTGCGTCCACAAGGTGAATGCCGCTTGCGGCAGAGAGGGTGCCCTAGGGTATTCGCGGTTCGCTTAAAGGTTTGGATTGTATGAGAAAGAACAGAGCAAGGTCAAGGGCGAACCGCGAATACACACGAATAAGGGCAAGGGCTTATCCTCCTATGAGGGATGTAGAGTAGCATACAAATATATACTTTCGATCTATGCTATCATTTTCAAGTGGTCTTCAAACTATTCTGGATGGCATAAAAATCGATTCTAGGGCAAATGGTGAACTCACTTTCTTGGGCAATCCTGATTTTCTTGCTGGCTCGGACTTTTTGCAAGGGCATCATGAAGAGGGGGCGGAAAAAAACTTGGGCATCCGGCTAGTGGGGAGAGGGGAAGGTTACTAACCGGATGCCTTAATCACACTGTCAGTCAGATTGACGGGTCAGTTTCTTACAAGCCAGTGGAACAAAGTGTAGCTGCATTATGATGAAGCGTGAATGAATCACCCATGAAATGGCGGCATTTGTTGCCTGTTCAGGAAGGCAGATTTGTCCGCTCTTCGATGGCCACCCTGATCATTCTTTCGATTTAAGAATGGCACAAGTTATGCGATAAGTTTTATTAAGAAGATAAAGAACGACTGGCCACGCAATACGGTCAGGCAGGAGGTGCAAGATGGATGGCACTCGGGCAAGAAAAATCGAAAACAGTTTCTCTGGAAGTCTGAATTTTATCGTTCGCTCATACTGTGATGGGTTGCAGGTTTGTTATCATCATCACACCCATTACTTTGTTCGTGAAACGAGTTTCTGGTCTTATGTTTATAAGGCTGCAGGGTTGCCTGTCAGCGATCATTAGCTACAAAATACGGTGTAGGCAGCATTGACAACACGCCCTACATGATTTGTCTCCGGAACTTCAGAACTACAGGAACTACGATGCTTAATCGTGTGGCGGCGATTACTCAGGAATATATTTGTAGTGTGCCAAACGGTTACTGTGTTATGGAGCCTGGGCTATTCCTGAGTATCCGAGTTTGAATCCAGGCTGTCATACACCGATGCGTTGGGTCTTGCTGTGCGTTTTGCAGGCTTGGCCAGAATTTCCAGATAAAAGGAGTTTAACTGTTGTTCTTCGGCGATATTGATGTGCTTGCCGATTTCTGCGACGTGAATGGTTTGTGCCTCATGGAAAGGATAGTGATTCTTATGATAAGGCAGGGATAGCATCGATGAGCGAGTTCGAGAAAATGATTTCAGGGCAAGATTATTTGTGTCTGGATTTGGAGCTCCGACAGTTGCGCGAGCGCGCCCGAGCAGCGTGTGCGAAATACAATGCGCATCCTAGCGCTGGAAATATGAAACATATCAAGCGCTTGTTTAAGTCTATTGGTAGCTGTGTGTTGGAGCCGGGGTTTCAGTGTGATTATGGGGTGAATATTGAACTGGGCAAGAATTTCTATGCCAATTTTCAATGTGTTTTTCTCGATGCTGCAGCCATTCGGATTGGTGATGATGTGTTGCTCGGACCGGGTGTGCATATTTATACCTCCGACCATCCCAGAGATGTGGAGGCTAGACGGCAGGGTATTTGTTTTGCCAAACCGGTGACGATTGGTAATCAGGTGTGGATTGGCGGCGGCGCAAAAATACTGCCGGGTGTACGCATCGGAGATGGGGCGATTGTTGGAGCCGGTGCCGTTGTGAGGAAAGATATTGCTGCGCATGGCGTTTATTATTAGCGTTCATTCGCGGTTCGACGTTGATCTGTTTGGTTGGGTAGCTGTTTTAAGCAGTTGAATATTACCACGGTGTTGAAAAATGTAAGCGCGTTATTTATTTTATGTGAAGGGTTATGCTTCGCACATGCCTGTTATGACCTTGAACCACCTCGATAAATCTTTTGGACCGCAAGTGCTGCTGGATGATGTCAGTCTGTCGATCGGGCGCGGCGTGCGTATTGGTTTGATCGGGCGCAATGGTGAAGGTAAATCCACCTTGCTGAAGATTATGGCCGGGATAGTCGAAGCCGATGCCGGCGAAGTGACCCTGCGTGGCAATACGACGGTGGCCTATCTTCCGCAGGATCCGCATTTTGATGGAGGGCAGTCTGTATTTCATGTGGTGGCCGAGGGCTTGGGCGAGGTGGCCAACACGCTGGAAGCCTACCACACGGCATTAAGCCAACTGAATGAGGAAAACAATACCGCTTTATTGAAACAGATTGATTCACTTCAATCCGACCTCGAGCGACTTGACGCATGGCAGTTTCAGAATCGCATTGAAACGGCTATATCAAAGTTAAAACTGGACGCAGATCGTGATGTCGGCGAACTCTCCGGTGGCTGGTTACGGCGTGTGGCCGTTGCGAAGGCTGTAGTCTCTGAACCGGATGTGTTGCTACTTGATGAGCCGACCAACCATCTCGATATTGAATCGATTGAATGGTTAGAGGATTTTGTGGCGGCATTTGCCGGTTCCGTTTTATTCATTACCCATGATCGTTATTTTCTCGATGCCGTGGCGGAAGAAATCATCGAACTGGATCGCGGCCATTTGTGCCATTTTCCTTACTCGTATGCTGAATATCTGGAAAAAAAAGCCGAAATGCTGGCTGTAGAAAAAACTCAGCATCGCAAGTTTGACCGGCTTTTGGCTGGAGAGGAGCGCTGGATTCGCCAGGGCATTCCGGCCCGACGTACGCGTAATGAAGGTCGCGTGCGCGGCCTGGAAGAATTGCGCAAACAGCGTGCAGGCAGGCGCTTGCGTAGTGGTGATGTGGAATTACGCGTATCATCGGGCGTCAAGCCCGGCAAGATGTTGATCGAAGCGATTGAGCTATCGCACAGCTTTGGCGATACGGTGATTTGCAAATCCTTCAGCCATAAAATTATGGCTGGTGACAGGGTCGGGCTGGTTGGAGCCAATGGCATTGGCAAGACAACGCTATTGAAAATGCTGTTGGGCGAACTCATACCAGATGCGGGCCGCGTACGCCACGGTGTGCGCCTGGCACCTGCATTTCTCACCCAGATGCGCGAGCTCGACAGTAAATTAAAGCTCAAAGAAGTGTTGTTGCCGCAGGGTGGTAATTATGTGCATATCGGCGGCCATGAACCGCGCCATATTGTTTCTTATATGCAGGATTTCCTGTTCGATAAAGAGCGATTAAACAGTCGCGTAGCTGCCCTGTCCGGTGGTGAGCGCGGCCGCTTGATGTTGGCGAAACTATTGCTGGAACCGGCCAATCTGCTGGTGCTGGATGAACCGACCAACGATCTGGATATTGGCACCCTGACCGTGCTGGAGCAGGCCATCGCGCGTTATGATGGTACGGTGATTGTAGTCAGCCATGATCGGGCATTTATGGATCGGGTCGCCTCGCGCGTACTGGCTTTTGAAGGTGATGGAGAAATCATCCCGATTGAGGGCGGTTATTCCGATTATCTGGCCTGGAAAACGCGCCGAATAGCAGCGCTGGCATCAGAGCAGCCCGTAGCCAAA
>JALUWF010000381.1 GCA_027019785.1 Mariprofundus sp.
CGAAATAACCAACACAGAAATCTGCATGGTGCGACGGCGCCAACGTGTCTTTCAGGCTGGGGAGCAGTTCCAGTGCAATGTTGTCAAAGATTCGTGGCAAGGCTTCCTCCCTCAGGCTTAAGCATAGTCGGTGAATTTATATTTGCATGTAAATCGTTTATTGGCTCATCTGAAAGGTTATAATCCTTGTGTGGAAAATCGGGTTGGCATCTGATGTTCGGCGTCGATTCAGCCGCGCATGTTTGCTATGGTGAACCAATCACACATACGCGCTAGGCTTGGCCGATGCGTATTTTTCATTCCTGGCAGGAAGCTGCCGACATAGCAGAGATCAAGGGCGGGGCAATCACCATCGGTAACTTTGATGGCGTGCATATGGGCCATGAACAGGTGTTGGCTGAAACACGCGGCCATGCTGAAGCTGCCGACGGGCCGACGATTGTAGTCACATTCGAGCCGCATCCGCGCGCCGTGCTGTTCCCCGAAGAATCGCCGCGTCGGCTCTGCCATGTGCATGAAAAAATGCAGTATCTGGAGGCGGCGGGCGTCGATGCCGTACTGCTGCTGGAATTCAATATGGAACTGGCCGGCTGGTCTGCCGGCAAGTTTTCCAAACAGTTGTTCGATACATTCCACTTTAAACATATTCATGTCGGTTACGATTTCGCCTTTGGCCATGATCGACAGGGTCATGTTGATGACCTGCGCAGACTCGGCGACGCCAGCGGTTTTACCGTGACGGAAGCAGCCGCCTTTGAAATGCTCGGGGCAGTGGTCTCATCATCCCGCATCCGCTCGGCAGTTGAAGCGGGCGACTTTGAACTGGCGAATAAACTGCTCGGGCGTAACTATTCGATTGCCGGCACAGTACTGCACGGCGATAAACGAGGCCGCCAGATGAATTTTCCGACCGCCAATGTTGATATTGCCGATCTGGCGCATCCGCCGGTCGGCATCTATGCCGTACGCGCCGAAACCGAAGACAAACAGTGGAATGGCGCCGCCTATCTCGGCTATCGTCCTACCTTCAATGGCCGCACGCTGCTACTGGAAACGCACCTGCTCGACGATGCCCCCGATGTCTATGATCAATGGCTGAATGTCTCATTCGTCAAGCGTATCCGCGAAGATCGCACCTTCACCGGCCATGATGACCTCGCCGCCCAGATCGCCAAAGACTGCAAAGCTGCAATGCATATTTTAGGTTCTGGAACATAAAAACAGAGTCAAAATATTTCACCGCAAAGGGCGCAGAGGACACAGAGGAAAGGCAATCAAAGACGAATGCGTGAGATCGGCCGGATTTCTATCTGTCCGGAATGATATGGGCGGAAACAACGATTACTGGAATTGAACGCCATAACGCATATCCTGCCGCTTTTCCTCTGCGTCCTCTGCGTCCTCTGCGGTGAGCGCTTTTGACTTTTTGAACTACTGTGGAGAACTGTGTTGACTGAAAAATTTGATTATCGACCAACTGTATTTTTGCCGAAGACGGCATTTCCGATGCGCGGCAACCTGCCCAATAATGAACCGAAACGGTTAACGCAATGGGAAGAACAGGATCTCTATAGCCAGATTCGTGAGGCGCGCAAGGATGCGCCGAAATTTATCCTGCATGATGGCCCGCCCTATGCCAATGGCAGTATTCATATCGGCCATGCAGTCAATAAAGTGTTGAAAGACATCGTTATCCGTTCGCGCACTATGATGGGCTTTGATGCGCCTTATGTGCCAGGCTGGGACTGCCATGGTCTGCCGATTGAGTTAAAAGTCGAAGAGAAATTCAAGAAGAAGAAACGCAAAAAAGAAGACATCACCGATTCCGAATTCAGGCGCGAATGCCGCGATTATGCCAAAGGGCAAATCGATGTGCAGCGCGAAGAATTCAAGCGCCTCGGCATCACCGGCGATTGGGATCATCCGTATGTGACCATGGATTATCATTTCGAGGCCAATACGGTACGCGAAATCGGTAAATTCCTCGCCAATGGCGGTTTATACAAGGGCGCAAAACCGGTGCATTGGTGCGTCTCCTGCGCCACCGCACTGGCTGAGGCGGAAGTGGAATATGATGATCACACTTCCCACTCCATCTATGTGAAATTCGCCGCCGGTGAAGATTTGACCGATATAGATCCTGCCCTCACCGAAAACGTATCCATTGTGATTTGGACAACAACGCCGTGGACGATTCCGGCTAATCTGGCTGTGTCCGTCGGCCCGAATATCGAGTACGCCGCCGTTCGTATCAACGATGCCGGTGATAATGCCAATCTGAAAACCGGTGAAATCCTGATTTTAGCGGAAGACCTGAAAGACGGCGTGCTTACCGCCATTGGCGCAGAAGGCGAAGTCATCGCCCGCATGAATGGCACTCAACTGGATAATCGCATCTTCCGCCACCCCTATCTGGATCAGCATGCTCCAATTCTGGTTGGCGATCATGTCACGCTGGAAGCCGGAACAGGTGCCGTCCATACAGCTCCCGGCCATGGCCAGGAGGATTATGAGATCGGCATGCGTTACGGTCTCAAAGCCTTTAATCCGGTCGGCGACACCGGCGTATTTGTCGAGGGCACGCCGGTGGTCGAAGGCCGCCATGTCTATCAGGCCAATGCGATGATGGTCGAGCATCTGCAAAACTGTGGTGCGCTGCTGGAAACCAGTCAGATCGTGCATTCCTATCCGCACTGCTGGCGCTGCCATAAACCGCTGATTTTCCGCGCTACGCCGCAGTGGTTCATTTCGATGGACAACAACGACTTGCGCAACAAGGCATTGGCAGAGATCAAAAAAACCGCATGGACACCGGAATGGGGCGAGAATCGCATCCGCGCCATGGTTGAACAACGTCCCGACTGGTGCGTATCGCGCCAGCGCAACTGGGGCGTGCCGATCACCGCCATTCGCTGCTCCTGCGGCTCGCATAAAGTCACCACGCCGGAAGTGGTCGAAGGCATTGCCAAACAGGTAGAGCAAGCCGGCGCTGATGTCTGGTTCGCCAAAGACGTGGCCGATTTTCTGCCAGAGGGCGCAACCTGTCCGGATTGCGGCGGTTCCGACTTTGAAAAAGAAACCGATATCCTCGATGTCTGGTTCGATTCCGGCAGCACCCACGCCTGCGTGCTGGAACAGCGCGACGATTTAAGCTCCCCCGCTGATCTCTATCTGGAAGGCTCCGATCAGCATCGCGGCTGGTTCCAGTCCTCGTTGCTGGAGAGCGTCGGCACGCGCGGCGTTGCCCCATTCAAGGGCGTTTTAACACACGGATTCGTGGTTGATAAAAATGGCAACAAAATGTCCAAATCGCGCGGCAATGTGATGGCGCCGCAAAAAATCATCAACCAGATGGGCGCGGATATCCTGCGCCTGTGGATTGCCTCATCCGATTATTCAGCTGACATCCGCATTTCGGATGCGATTGTCAAACAACTGGCCGATGCTTATCGCCGCATCCGCAATACGATTCGTTTCCTGCTCGGCAACCTGGAGGGCTTTGAACCCGACCGCGATGGCGTCGCACTGGCTGATCGCATGCCGCTGGATCAGTGGGCCATGCACCGTTTATCGCGGCTGGAAAATCATGTCCATGCCTGCAACGAAACCTACCAGTTCCACCGCATCCATCAGGAGATCCACAACTTCTGCTCGGTTGATCTGGGCGGCTTTTATCTGGATATTATCAAAGACCGTCTGTACTGCGATGGCATCGATTCCACCCGCCGGGCCTCGGCTCGCGTCACCCTCTATGATCTGGCCGATACACTGATTCGCCTGATCGCGCCAATTCTGCCGTTCACGGCTGAAGAAGCATGGGAACACCTGCCCGGTTCGGATGGGAAGAGCATCCATCTGCAAACCTTCCACCCGGTTTCCGATGTCAGCATTGATGAACCGGCATGGGATGCCTTTTTCGCCATTCGCGAACAGGTCAATACAGCTTTCGATGAAGCCAAGAAGGACAAAGTGGTCGGCTCCTCCATTGCCGCCGCCATTACGGTTCCGAATCTGGATGATGCTTTTGCCGAAGCACTCGGCGAAAGCTGGGAACAGCTATTCATCACAGCCAAAGTCGAGCATGGCGATGCCATCACGATCAAGGCTGCCGATGGCGTTAAATGCCCGCGTTGCTGGAACTTCGGAGCAGCCGCTCACTCTAACCATGCAGTACACAATGAACTCTGCCCACGCTGCTTTGATGTAGTTACCTCTGTTCATGACTGAAACCATACAACCGAGCCATCAAGCTATTATTCAGGCTTTAAGTTTCCCCGGTGATACCTTGCCGGGGGACGCATTGCGCAATGCCATCAAACATTATGACGATATTAAACCCGCATTGCACGCCTCCCTGAAACTCAGCATCAATGAAATCAAAAATATAAAAGAATCTGCTGAAGAAGGTTACAAGCTGAAGTTTTACGCCATGTATCTGGCGGCGGAAACGCGTGATACCGATGCCTTCCCTCTCATCCGTGATTATTTTTCCACTCAGGGAGAACAAGCGTGGGACTGCCTCGGCAATATATCCACCAGAGATATGGGCCGAATTTTGGCCTCGGTGTGCAATGGCGATGCCTGCGCATTGAAGTCTTTTGCCGAGTTAGATGGCATGGACAGCTTTGCGCGCATATCCTGTTTGGATGCGATGGGCATTCTGATGTGCCAAAATGATTTTCCGCGCAATACGCTGGTCGAATGGTTTCGTGCATGGCTGCGGGGCGACATGCTCAATCAACAGGAATATGGTTATCTGGCCAATATTTGCATACTGCTTGTATTGAAGGAACTCAAGGAAGATTTGCTCGCCGCTCTGAAAGCCGGACACCTTGATGCTGAAGCTATCACGCTTGAAGATATTGAAGATGAACTGCCGCATGCAGAAATATCGGATTTTACCCGGCGATTGTTTGCTCCGGTGCATGATGTCGTCAATTTAATTGCTGAATGTAGCATGCGGAGTTATTTAACCGTCCTGTTTACCATGTTTGAGCGCGATGATTTTGATACGCTTATGCCCTTTTTCCAGCAGAACAGGGAAACCAAGGCAGCGGGTAAGTTTATACCTGAATTTCTGCATGGTTTCATGTTTGGCATTGTCATCACCCCCGCACTGATATTGCCCAGCGAATGGTATCCAATCCTCTTTGACGATGGCATGCCAGAATTTCAATCCGAGAAGGAGGACGAAGCTGCGCAACAAGGCTTACTAATCTTCTACAACCGGTTGAATAATGATCGTCTTGATGGGTTCATTCAGAGCCCGTTCAATGCGGCGAACAGCGTGGACAAAGAACTGACACCCATGGCAAGAGAGTGGTGCCGGGGATTTGCGCGTGCCATTGCACTACGTCCACAATACTGGCTGACGCAAGAGGATCCCCATTCCATCTCCGTTTTTACGGAGTCCATCACAACCATCATGGTACTGTCTGATCAACATAAGGCCGATGATCTTCTTATCATGTCCGGTAGAAAAGTTATACCTGTAGAGCAGGAAAAGCTACTGATAGGAAGCCTCGAAAACCTCTCGTTTGCTATTAACACCTTGATCAATCATGCCTTCGACAGTGGTGCCGAATACCATCCCACCGCAATGCATAAGCCTGTTCGCAGCACGAAGGTTCGTCGCAATGAACCCTGCCCCTGCGGCTCGGGCAAGAAATTCAAAAAATGCTGCAGTGCTGCGGGTCGCTCAGTGCATTAGTTTCAGCCATAACATATTGATAGCATCGGGGAAAGTAAATATCCTCCGGCAGAGCCGGAGGCTTTAAATTGTGAGCCGCTCAAAGCGGCGTTTACGGAGCCTTCGGCTCCTTATGCCCCTAAAAGGGGCTATACCAGTTGCAGTTGATCGACCCGACGATCTTCAGCTTCCTGGTGACGTATATATTCTCGAACAACCTCTTCGTCTCGGCCTACCGTCGATACGAAGTAGCACCTTTCCCAGAAACTCTGCCCAACAAAATTCTGTTTTCTCCCCATGTAGCGTCTCGCAATATGAATTGCACTTTTCCCTTTGATGAATCCAACTACTTGCGCTACCGAATATTTCGGTGGTATTGAAATAAGCATATGAACATGATCCGGCATCATATGGCCTTCTTCAATAACACATTCCCTCTGTTCATCATGTCGCGCGCCAGAAGCTGTGTCTGCGTGCTACCTGTGATTACTGGATCAATGCAATGGATGGGCAGCCGTTCTTTGTTGTCAATCAAGTTGTTGATCCCGGCATGATCAAAGTTATTGAGCAGGATATTCTTCCCCGTCTGTTGCGCGATGTTCCTGGGC
>JALUWF010000382.1 GCA_027019785.1 Mariprofundus sp.
GCATCCCCGATGCGATAGCCCTTCATGCCTGCTGCTTCAATCAAACGCGCCGCATAATCCCCTTCAGGGTTCTTAAACACCGAACCACAATTCGGCTGCGCCAAAGGCTGACTTTGCGAACGCTGCTGCCGCATTTCACGCATGCGTTGGCGCACCTGTGACCCATCTTTTGCCTGCAAGCCCAAACGCGCTGACAACACCACCGATTGCCTCGGCAAAGCAGTCCAGCGATACCGCATATCCAAATCCTGACGCGATAAAGTTTCACGCCGTCCATCACGATGCAACACTTCAACATCTAATAGCACATCCGAAAGCTGCTGTCCAAAAGCACCAGCATTCATCGCCACACCACCACCGACATCACCAGGTACGGTTGCCATAAATTCCACACCTGTCGCATCCGATTGCGCTGCAAGCTGCGCCACTTTCGACATCCGACACCCTGCTTGAGCATGCAGTTCCAACCCATTCATACCCATCTGCTGCAAGCCACCCAAATCCAAAACCACGCCATCAAAGCCTGCATCCGATACCAAAAGATTACTTCCCCGCCCCATCGGCAACACACACACCGCATCAGGAATCTTCGGCAAGGCTTGCTGCAAAGCATCCGCATTTTCAGGTCGAAACCACCAGCGCGCCGCGCCTCCGACTGCCAAAGTCGTATGTTTGCCGAGCGGAACATCCGCATCCAGTTGCCCATACGCTTCCAAGTTTGAGCACCAATCGTTATCCATGATGTTCTCGACTGCGACGCATCTCCGCTGCCAAGTGTCCAATCGAACCCGCACCCAGCAACATCACCACATCACCCTGCTTCAACGCTTCCTCAGCTTTGCCACGCGCATCATCCAAATCCACACACAACTGCACACAACGATGACCACGGCGTACCATACCTTGTTGCAAGGCTGCCGCAGTCACACCCTCAATCGCCGCTTCACTCGCGGCATAAATAGGCAAGAGGTGTACTGCATGACACGCATCAAAACTTCCCATAAATTCATCCAT
>JALUWF010000383.1 GCA_027019785.1 Mariprofundus sp.
GTTTCTCAACGTCTCACGTTCGTGGCAAGTTCTAGGAACGTCAGACGTTCCTTCAAGACAATATCCCATTGTTTCTGAACGTCTCACGTTCGTGGCAAGTTCTAGGAACGTCAGACGTTCCTTCAAGACAATATCCCATTGTTTCTGAACGTTTCACGTTCGTGGCGAGTTCTAGGAACCTCAGGCGTCCTTGAGAGCTTGTAGGAGCTTTCTACATTCTCGGAACGTGGTAGGGACGCCATAGATAGGCCAGCAGTATAGAATCAATGATCACTGCAATATTGGTGATGACAATGATGTTGGATTTTGTGTTTATGTTGATAGTGGACATGGCAGACGCTTTGGTGTTGAAGCCCAGCTAGGATTATTGTTGTGCAAGTGTTTGTGTTGGTGTAGATGGAAGTGGTGCTGGTGTTCACACTGACTATTGCTTCAATGACAGCTGTGAATATGCATGTGGTTATGGTGATGACGAAGGGACAATGGTGATGGTTGCTTTACAAACAGCAATGATGTGTCTCTTGCTACTGCTAGTGAAATGATGATCGTAGGGATGGTGGTATTGGTGAAAAACAATTCACGTAATGAGAGTAGGACCAGTGATGCTTACATTAGTAAGAGCAAAATTAGTCACTTACTATTTTAATATGAAAAGGAGCTGTGCGTGATAGTTAAATGAAGCATTAACAAAAACTGATATTGCAGAGATATTGGCCGTGTCACAGCAAAAAGTGACTCTTACCTGCAGCAGTGGCAGCAATGGCAGGCATGGAGACGGTGGTGGTGTATCATCAGATCCAGTGACAAACGTGTTGTGACAGCAGAACTATGGTTCTTTGTGCTGTGGTGGCAGATGCAATGGCAGTTGTGATGTGGTAGCAGAAGCAACACCATGGCTGGGTAGTATTGCTTTCTTCCTTCGTCAATTTCATCATCTTCAGCTTGTTCTCTTTCTACATCTTCTTTTGCACCAACTCTTGTTGCTAGAAAAAAAAAAAATTAACAGCTAATT
>JALUWF010000384.1 GCA_027019785.1 Mariprofundus sp.
AACGCGAGGGGTTTCTGGCCACGCAGGCAGCTGATCTGGATGCCAGTTTAGCCACCTTGACCGATACCATCGCCCGCATTGATCGCACCACGCGCCAGCGTTTCAAGGACGTATTCGAGCAGACCAATGCCAACTTCAAACAGACATTTCCTCAACTTTTTGGCGGTGGGCGGGCTGAATTACGGTTAGACAGCGATGATATTTTAACCGCCGGGGTGGAAGTGGTCGCCCAGCCGCCCGGCAAACGGTTGCAGGATGTGACCCTGCTCTCCGGAGGTGAAAAGGCGTTGACGGCAGTGGCGCTGGTTTTTTCCATTTTCAAGATCAAGCCGGCACCGTTTTGTGTGCTCGATGAAGTGGATGCGCCGTTGGACGATGCCAATGTTGGTCGTTTCGCCGATATGGTGCGCGAGTTGTCCGATCGGGTGCAGTTCCTGTCTATTTCACATAACAAGATCACCATGCAGAAATCAGACCGTCTGATTGGCGTATCCATGCCCGAACCCGGAGTCTCAAAAATTGTCGCAGTCGATCTGGAGAAAATACCGGAGTAGGTTTCTGACACAGCCCATGAAAATCTCTTTTTTTGGTTCAAGGTGTTGATTTTATTTGCGTGTATTCGCGTCCATTCGCGGTTCGCTTAAAGGTTTGGATTGTATGAGAAAGAACAGAGCAAGGTCAAGGGCGAACCACGAATGCACACGAATGAACGCGAATAAGGTCAAGGGCTTATCCTCCTATGAGGGATGTAGAGTAGCATACAAGTCTATACTTTCGATCTATGCTACATGATTCAGATAAAACGTATCCGTTCTCCTCGATAGCGGCTTTGTCCAACCCGGAATCCAGCGAGCCTGAATCCTTAGAGGACGCAGAGAGTATAGAAAAATGACGATTTGTTTTGCTCTGTGAAACTCTGTGTACTCTGCGGTGAAAGCATTTGACTTATTTGGCACAAATCCTGCTGATAGGTTTTCTACATCACAGGAGAAGCCATGCCCAATCAGCAAC
>JALUWF010000385.1 GCA_027019785.1 Mariprofundus sp.
GGATGTGAAAGAGGTGCGTTCGATTTCAAAAACCGGTCTGTCTGTGATTACGGTGGTGTTCAAGGAGGGCACGGATATCTACTTTGCCCGACAACTGGTATTCCAGAAGTTGCAGGAGGCGCGACAGAATGTGCCTGCATGGGCCGGGGTGCCTGGTATCGGACCGAACACCTCTGGTTTGGGGCAGGTGTTCCAGTACATTCTGAAAGCTGATCCGGGTGCAGGCTATGATGCGATGACCTTACGTGCTCTGAATGACTGGGTTGTGAAGCTGATGCTGATGCCGGTGGAAGGTGTGACCAGCGTGCTCTCCTTTGGCGGCGAAGTACGCCAGTATCAGGTGCAGATTGATCCGCAAAAAATGCTATCCTATCAACTGCATGTGAAGGATGTGATCACAGCTATAGAAGCCAACAACCGCAATGCCGGTGGCTGGTATTTGCCGCAGGGCGATGAGCAGTTGGTGATTCGCGGTGTAGGCTGGGTTCCCGGTGGTAAAGACGGCCTTACCGCGATTGCGGCAATACCGATCAAAACTATCCATGGCACACCAGTGCGTGTGCGCGATGTGGCCAGAGTGGTTTTCGGCGGTGCTATTCGTCAGGGCACAGTCACCATGACCGAACGTGATGCGAAGGGGAATGTGAAAGCTCTGGGAGAAGTGGTTGCCGGCATTGTGCTGAAACGTTTCGGCGCCAACACCAAAAATACCATTGATGATGTGAAGTCCCGGCTTGCCATTGTTCAGAAAGCCATGCCAAAAGGCGTAACGATCCAACCCTTTTATGATCAGTCCGATCTGGTCAGCAAGGCCGTGTGGACGGTGGAAGAAGCACTGATGGAAGCATTTGTGCTGATTATTATTGTGGTGACGCTGGTGCTGATGAATATCAGGGCTGCGACGCTGGTACTGTTATCTGTTCCCATATCCATCCTCGCGGCGCTGGCGCTGATGCAGTATTATGGTATTTCAGCTAACCTGATGAGTCTGGGTGGCCTGGCGATTGCAACCGGCATGATGGTGGATGGTTCGGTGGTGATGGTTGAAAATATATTCAAGCATCTGGAGCGTATCAAGCCGGGTGATCATGGTATCGCACTGCTGATCTCCGAAGCAGCCAAGGAGGTGGCCAGACCTGTATTCTTTGCCGTGTTAATTATCCTGATCGTGTTTACCCCACTGTTGTCACTGGAAGGGGTTGAGGGCAAGTTGTTTACCCCCATGGCACTATCCATCTGCTTCGCCATGTTTGCATCGCTGATCGTGGCCATGATGATCATGCCGGTATTGGCTACCTATCTGTTCACCAAGGGCGTTCGCCACAGGGATAGCCCGTTAATGACACCGCTGGCTAATCTGTACAGACCGTTGCTGAAAGCCGCGCTCAAGCTAAAAGGCGTGGTGGTTGGCGGTGCCGCTCTGGCATTTGTGGCGAGCATGTTTCTGGTTCCCATGCTGGGCACTGAATTTGTACCGCAACTGGAGGAGGGTACGCTGAATATTCGTGCTACGCTGGCTCCATCTTCATCGCTGGATTACGCCAAGCGCACCGGTGAAAAGCTGGAACGTATTCTGGTGAAGAATTTTCCGGAAGTGACCTATGCCTCGGCTCGCGCTGGCCGGGCAGAAATTGGCGGCGATCCGGAAGCGGTCTCCAATGTCGAAATTTTTGTTGGTCTTAAACCTGTAGATGAATGGACAAGTGCCTCGAACCGGCAGGATTTGCAAGAGCTGATGCGTGTCAAAATGGAGCAGGTGCCCGGCATTCTGCTGGCCTTTTCCCAGCCGATTGCAACGCGTGTGGATGAGATGTTGTCCGGTGTCAAGGCGCAGCTGGCCATCAAACTGTTCGGTCCCGATCTCAAGCAACTGGCTGTTTATGGTCATAAAATCGAACAGCTGGCTCAGAGCGTGAAGGGCACGCGTGATGTGGCCATGGAACAGATTGAGGGCGAGGCGCAGCTGGTGATTCGCCCGGATCGCAGCAAACTGGATCGTTATGGTATTCCAGTCGATGATGTGATGAGTCTGGTGGCAGATGCCATTGGTGGGGCAAACGCCGGGCAGGTAATTTCCGGTAACGAGCGCTATAATATCTATGTGCGTCTGGCCAAAGCTTATCGCCAAAGCCCCGAAGCTATTGGTAACCTGATTCTACAGGCACCGAACGGAGCATGGGTGCGCCTTGCCGATGTGGCCTCGATTGGGCTGGAGCAGGGGCCACCGATGATCAAACGCGATGATGTGCAGCGCCGCGTGGTGATTCAAAGCAATGTTGAGGATCGCGATATGGGTTCGCTGGTGGCCGAACTGGATCAGCGTATCCAGAAAGAGATCAACCTGCCGCCGGGCTATACGGTGGTATTTGGCGGTCAATTCAAGAATCAGCAACGGGCGCAGGCCAAGCTGATGATTGTGGTGCCGCTCTCCCTGTTGATGATATTTCTGTTGCTCTACTTTATGTTCCTTTCGGTAGGGCAGGCCACTCTGATCATGCTCAATGTGCCGATGGCTTTGATTGGCGGCATTCTGGCGCTATATGTGTCGGGGCAATATCTGTCCGTGCCATCCAGTATCGGTTTTATCGCCCTGTTCGGGGTGGCCGTGCTCAATGGCGTGGTGCTGGTCGATGCGATCAACAGGCACAGGGATGATTGCAACGATATCAATGAGGCTGTCTGCCATGGTGCTGAAAGTCGTTTCAGGCCGGTGTTGATGACCGCCATGATAGCCGGTTTGGGGCTGGTTCCACTGCTACTATCCAATGGTATCGGCTCAGAAATTCAACGGCCTTTGGCGACTGTCGTGATCGGCGGCCTGGTTTCTTCCACGCTGTTGACGCTGTTTGTATTGCCGTGTCTGTATGCGCGCTTCAGCAAAACGGATGGTTAGGTGATTAAGTCGTTGGGCTTTCGCGTTCAGGGCATGGATTGTCCTGATTGTGCCGCCAAAATAGAAAAAGTGGTAAAACAGTTGCCAGAGGTAGGCAATGTCCACGTAGATTTCACAGGCGAAACTCTGGTTGCGGAGGTGAGTTCTGATGAATCAATTCAACGTATACGGGATACAATAGGCTCACTCGGTTACGGTGTTGATGACAGTACAAAACAGGCAATCTCTGTGCTTCAGGTCAAGGGTATGGATTGCCTTGAGGAGAAGGCGCTGGTTGAAAAGATATTGACGGGTGTTTCCGGTCTTGAGCGCTTTGAGATCAACCTGATGAACCAGCGCCTGCGTATCACTCATGATCCGAAGGCGCTTCCCCTAACCCGGATTACTGCGATATTGGAAAATGCTGGGCTTTCGGCAGCGCCCTTTGGGGCAGCGCAGCCAGCTGAAAGTTCCTGGGCGCGTTACGGGCGGGGAATATCCACCGGAGCGGCTGGCGTGCTTACGGGTGCTGGTCTCCTGTTGCACTTCATGGAAGCCGGAGATGCATGGGAAATCACGGCGTATAGCCTTGCCATTGCCAGTGGCGGCTGGTTTATCGCCCGCAAGGGCCTGGCCGCCGCTCGTTATCGTTCCCTCGACATGAACTTCCTGATGATGGTGGCAGTCATTGGAGCCATAAGCATTGGGGCCTGGGACGAGGGTGCGATGGTAGTCTTTCTATTTTCGTTGGCCCAGATGCTGGAAGGCCGCGCCATGGATCGGGCCAGAGACGCCGTGCGATCGCTGATGAATCTAGCGCCGCCGACAGCCCGGTTATTAAGGAGTGGAAAAGAGTTAACCGTGCCGGTGGATGAAATAAAGGAGGGCGATATTTTTCGTCTCCGTCCGGGTGAAAAAATACCCCTGGACGGTGAAATTATTGATGGTAGCTCAGCCGTGAACCAGGCTCAGATCACCGGCGAGTCGGTGCCTGTGGATAAGGAACCGGGCGATACTGTCTATGCAGGTTCCATCAACAGCCAGGGCAGCCTGGACGTGAGGGTGACCCACAAGGCAGGCGATACCACCCTGGCCCATATCATCCATTTGATTGAAGAGGCGCAGGCGGCGCGCGCGCCTTCTCAGAGCTTTGTTGATCGCTTCGCACGCATTTATACCCCGGCGGTGCTGGTTCTGGCGGCGCTTATCGCTGTACTTCCGCCTTTATTGTCTGGACAAGCCTTTGCTGAATGGTTCTACCGAGCGCTGGTGTTGCTGGTGATTGCCTGTCCCTGTGCACTGGTTATCTCCACTCCCGTGGCCATTGTTTCAGGCCTGGCACGCGGCGCCCGTGACGGCATCCTGATCAAAGGCGGCGTGCACCTTGAGAATGCCGGGCGCATCAGGGCGCTTGCTTTGGACAAGACCGGAACGCTTACCGAGGGGCTGCCCCGCGTACAGAATGTTGAACCACTCAACGAGACGTCAAAGAATGAGTTGATTCGCATCGCAGCAAGTCTGGAAGCGCGCTCCGAGCATCCCCTGGCCCAGGCGATCCGCGATTATGCGCGTGCGGCGGGCATTGCGCCCGAACAGGTCAACAGCTTCCAAGCTATGACAGGGCTCGGCGTACAGGGACGTGTGCATGGGCAAGACTTTCTGCTGGGTAATCACCGCCTGTTTAAGGAACGCGGATTGTGCACGCCCGAAGTGGAGGCCATTCTGGATCAGTATGAAACGACAGGTAAAACCGTGATGATTCTGGGTAGTGCCAGACAAGTCATGGGACTCATTGCCGTTGCCGACAACCCGAGACCGGAGGCGCAGGCCACAATCAATGCGTTGCGGCAACTGGGTGTCCGGCACATCGCCATGCTTACCGGCGATAACAGGCGTACTGCCCAGGCTATTGCCCACGACCTGGGTATCGGCGACACCTTGGCGGAATTGTTGCCAATCGATAAAGTTGAGGCAGTGAAAAGACTTGTCGAGCGGTACCACAAGGTGGGGATGGTGGGTGATGGCGTAAACGATGCCCCGGCCATGGCCGCAGCTACTACGGGAATCGCCATGGGTGCGGCCGGGAGCGATGCGGCATTGGAAACTGCCGATGTGATACTCATGAGCGATGATCTGGCTAAGCTTCCCTTAGCCGTACGCCTGTCACGTGCTACCTTGTCCGTTATTCGCCAGAACATCTTCTTCGCGCTACTGATCAAAACTGTGTTTCTGGCGCTCGCCCTGCCAGGTTACGCCACCCTCTGGATGGCCGTGTTCGCAGACATGGGCGCCAGTCTCATCGTTATCGCCAACAGCTTGCGCCTGCTGCGAATGAAGGATAGTTCATAAGGAAGTTATCCTGAAGATATGATGGAAATAACAGGCTGTAAAATATGATGGAGAGTTACCCATGAGCCATGCCAATCACCACCATTCACTGAACGTCGCCTTCTGGCTGACGGCGGCGTTTGCTGTGGTGGAGCTGGTTGGCGGATTCATGGCCAATTCGCTGGCGCTGCTGGCAGATGCTGGACACATGGTTTCGGATGTCGCGGCATTGGGTCTGGCCATGCTTGCCGGGCGCATTGCTGCGCGGCCTGCTCACAGACAAATGACCTATGGTTATGGCCGTGCCAAGGTGCTGGCTGCGCAGGTGAATGGTTTAATGCTGTGGTTTCTCAGCGGCTGGATTGTCTGGGAGGCGGCAGGCAGGCTGGCCAATCCCCCTGTTGTCCAGGGGGGCATAGTGATATGGATTGCAGCCGTCGGCCTGATCATTAACCTGGTTATTATGCGCTGGTTGCATGGCAGTCACGATATCAACACCCGCGCTGTTTACTGGCATGTGCTGGGTGATGCGCTCGGATCGATCGCCGCAATGGTTGCCGGCGGGGTGATTCTGTTGACCGGCTGGATGCCGATTGATCCGATATTGTCATTCCTCGTGGCCGCCATCCTGGCCTGGGGCGGCTGGCGGTTGGTGCGCGAAACCACCATGGAACTGATGGCCGCCGTGCCGCATGAACTGGATCCCGATGTGATTGCCGGGATCATGCAACATGTTGTAGGCGTGAGCGGTATTCACCATGTTCATCTGTGGCGCCTGCCAACGGGGCAGATGGCGATGTCCGCCCATATTCACGTGGATAACATGGAAAATTGGCCTGCACTTCTACCCGTATTACTCGAAACTTTGAAGCAACAGCAAATTGAACATGCCACCTTACAACCGGAGGTTATCAATCGGCATGATGGGTGTCCTTCAAATGATCGCGCTTCGTCGCACGCCCCGGAATGCAGCGACAGGTAGAATTGTGTGTTGGTAATCAACAGGTTAAGTGCTTATTT
>JALUWF010000386.1 GCA_027019785.1 Mariprofundus sp.
TATCTATTTGTCGATAGCTATGCTTTTTCATAAAATACCTCCGGCTTAAGCTCTTGAGTTCCCACCCCCCTTAACCGTTGTCGCTCAAGATATTGAGAATATTATTTTTCCTTAACTATAGCTGACTATCTTGACATGATAATAACCGCCGGGCAGATGGACTCTTGCTTTGCATGCCATAAGCTAACCATCTACACAAATCCGATAGTCAGGGCTGCCCCGATTTTTTTGTCATTTTAAAATTGCCGGTGCTTTTGTGATGAATTACTATTTTCTTCTTAAAGTAATTCACGGAGGTTCATCATGAGAAGCACATTAACTGCCAGAGGACAAACCGTTGTGCCATCTGAGATCAGGAAGAAATTTCATTTAACACAAGCTGAACGCCTGGAATGGATTATTGAAAATAATGTACTACGCGTTATTCCTGTTCGACAGAATCCTGTAGATGAGTTTCGTGGCGGGGGAAGAGGCGGAGCTGTTGCAAGATTATTGGCCGAGAGGCAAAGCGACGAGGACACCGAATGAAACGCTACCTGTTTCAATGATACATACCTGACGAGCATGACAGGGGTCTGACAGGGGTCAGCTTGACAGGGGTCAGGACTCGTTTTGCGTGACAGGGTCTGCGTGACAGGGGTCAGGACTCGTTTTGCGCATTTTCATCCCCCATCTTGATTAGCCGACTCACCGTTGAGTGATGCAAGCTAGAGAAACCGGCAATCTCCTGCATGGTATATCCATGATCTCGATATGCTTCTCGCATCCAATCGCTTCGTTCTCTATCTGGGCGTGCAATGTCTGAAAGCGGCAAATGCCTCAGCAATCGTTTCCGCTTAGGAATTCCTATCGGAACCTTGCCCGCACTTCCCTGTAGTTGACCTCTGAAATCATCATCACCCAAAATATCCGGGCCATTGAGCCGCTTCCATGGTGAATCAGTCACTTTTTCATGAACGAACTTGGCATAGGCAGCCAGCGCCTTGGTTCTATCCCTGCCAAATTGAGATAACAGCCAGTCAGCCTCCAAATAGTCAGGAACAGGCACGTCGCCAGCAGTGGCCTGATAACTGCTCCATGGCCAGTCGCCAACATGATCAACCATTTCGGCAGCCACAGGATTGCGAACAATGTACCGGCTTAATTCAAGCAGGTAGGCATCCTTATCTACAACTATTGATTTGAATCGCCCCTGAAACACATGGCCAACGCGACCATGACTGCGGTTAAATCGCTGAGTATACACGCCATTAAGTTGGCGCATTCCCCGGCTCAGATTTGCCTGCGGAGTCTCAATCATCAGATGAAAGTGATTTGTCATTAAACAATAAGCATGGCAAACCCATCCAAAGCGTTCGACAACATGATCCAGAACGGCAAGAAATATTTCCCGATCATCGTCCGATAAAAAAATATCTGAACGGGCATTGCCTCGTGACGTCACATGATAAACCGCACCTTCATATTCAATTCGTAACGGCCTAGACATGCCGCAAAGCTAACAGACAAAATCCACGAAACAAGTCCTGACCCCTAACGCTCCCACCATGCGCACCAAAGCCGGTGATACACTGCACATCAGAAAAGCAGCCCGACCGGAGCCATGGCAGCAAACCATCTACAAAGCACTTGGCTTATCGTACAACCCAGGAGGAAATGTGAAAACCATTATTGCAGACAGAGAATAAGTAAAAATTTGTAGTGCCATGCGAAGGCACTGATTAACCGTAACTAGCCGGATTATAGGGGATTTGTAAAATAGAAGGTGGAAGATGGGATAGGGTTCTTTATGATATAGGAGCGGTTTTTTCTTGCTACCGAGCTCCTGTCAGGATTTATCGACCTGATTACTACAATGGAGAAAAACTGATGCCTATCAAAGCTTTTTGTTGGATTTTGCTACTTCTGTCGGGATGCGCGTTATCTCCAGATATCCGAGTTGATACTAACCTTAAAGCAAGTGTTTACAATGAAATTTCGTCTAGATATCTACCTCGCCCCACTTTTGTGAAAGTTCGAGCAGTTGGTGAAGAATATGAAGATATGGCAGTAACATTTGAAACTTATGCTGATAAAGATAAACTTACAACCTTTGCAAAGAGTCATGTGGATGAATATTTAGCATTGATCGACAAATATCTAAAATGGTTTGACTTGGCAGTTTCTAGAAAAGACCAAATCTACAAAGTTCTGGGAGATGCTGATGGAAATGGCGGTCTTTTTTACCGATTTTCTTTCTACAGTGGTAATGCGCGAGAACATTTTTTAGTGATTGAAACCTGTTCACTAGGAGTGTGTATGGAAGAAGTTGAAGATAAACTTATATTAAATCGCAAGAATGCTCTAACTCTAAGGCGACTCCTTGTTTCTTGGAAGAAAGGTGATATCAAAGCTCCTGTAGATGCCGTATATCAATAATTAAATTGATCCATAATTTCATGAAAATGGTGTGCAGGTTATTAACCGGATAATTCTGAGTTGCAAAAACCAAATGAGGTAATATATGATAAAATTCATAATAATCTTTAGTTCTATATTTTTTACTGTCAATGCATCTGCAAGCGAAGCAAAAGCACCATTTGGCTTTCACTGGGGTGAGAATATTCAACAAATTAAAAGCAAAAACATTATCTTATCGAAGTGTAAGCGAGACAAATCGCTTACTACTTGTAGAACATCAAAAGCAATAAGAAATTTATCTTTTGCTGAAATTTACGCTTTAATATTTGATTCACAATTAGGATTGCAAAAGGTGATGATGCTAAGTAAAGATATTACCGATGATGCCACTGGTAATCAAGGCAAAAAACTTTATAGCAAAGTAAAAGATAGCTTAATAAAGAAATATGGCGAGCCAAATGAAAAATTTTCTTCTGAATCGAGCGGTTTGGAATTGTACAAAGATTATGATGAATTTTATCAATGTTTGGCTTATTCAGGCTGTGGAATGTGGATATCAGCCTGGACTCCAAGAGGCGGCGGCACAATTATATTGGAATTAAAAGGTGTAAATAGAGGAAAAGGCTTTTTAGAAATAGACTATGAATCAAAAAACTGGTCTGATATTATTGAAAAGCGCAATGAGAAACAAAATAAAATTGATAGTGATGCCCTATAAAAGAGCAGGGCAATCGCATTAACGAGCAGGAGTATAGGGCAGGCTCCGGCATCATTAGCAGGGGAAGTGGAAGAAAGGGATTATGGTTCCGCCTATGTTTAGAAAATATGAGGACAAATGATTCCCTCTATTGAGATAGTTAGTCATCAGGAATAGTCATGCCAACAACTAATATTTCACAGAAAGAGTACAACAAACAGTTTTCTGATAAAAAGAAAGAAAAAGCTCTGGAGCATGCTCTAGATATTCGAAAGTTTGAAATTGAATTATATTGGAAACGAGCCACATATTTTTGGACATTTATTGGTGCAACATTTGCAGGCTATATAGCAGTACAAGCTTCGAGCGTGGATAATAAACAAGACCTTGCAGTTATTTTATCCTGCTTGGGATTTGTTTTTTCTATAGCTTGGGTATGTGTTAATCGTGGAAGTAAGCAATGGCAGGAAAACTGGGAAAACCATGTAGATTCATTGGAAGATGATGTAACAGGACCTCTGTACAAAGTAATTCTTAGCAGAAGACCTCCCGAAAACTTCAAAGAAAAAACCGAACATATAATCACTGGTCCATCTCCTATTTCGGTGTCCAAAATCAATCAAATTATTAGCTTATATATTTCAGCTTTATGGATTTGTTTATTGGTTTATTCATTGCCTGAGTTTGACTTCCATGGAAGCTTTAATGCTTTATACGTGGCTGTGATTAGCATTAGTGTAGTTGCATGTATTTTATTCTTTTGGCTGGGGCGCACATATGGAGGAGGGTTTTGGCATAAAGGAACAATTCGTACTTCAGAGATTAAAAATGACTAACGAATAAGGATAAGCTATCGACTGCTTCTATAATTTGGGACATGGGTCGCTCTCTTTTTTTAGTTTTGCTGTACGTCTATACCGCAATGCTAACGGAGGAGCGACCCTGTATTAAGTTTGCCTGTTCCGCTTTCCTGTAGAGAATGATTTCAAAATGACTCTGAATGTGGGCGGAATGTTATAGCCTTAACGTCCTTTAATAGGGGAACACGTAACAAAGTGTTCGGCCACACAAACAGAAAGGGGAACCGCAATGCCACACACCACGCATGCCTACCCATTTGAGAGTAAGGTGTGGGAGTTTGCCCAACGCTTGTCTCAGCAGTTGGCAGGGCAGGGGCATCACAGCTTTGTTATGGTGCTCGACGCCAAGGGCGTGGTTCAGACGTTGCATTTCGCGTGCCCTGACAAGTCCTGGCGTCAGTTTACGGAAAAACTCGATCAGGCCGACACACCGTACCTCTTCTATGATCCTTTTGATGCTCCGGAGTACGCTTGGCTCAGTTGGGCACGCATTGACCGTCCGGCGCTGGAACGACTGATTGGTGACCGTTTTGTGGATGTGGATTTTGTAAAGTATCGGCACGCGGCCTCTCGAGCGCCAGACTTGGAACCATCCAATCGATTCCCAAGATACTGGGGAGTGATGTTTTGACGCCGCAGAACGGTGTTCTGCCATAGGCAAGAGTGGCCAGCTTCATGAAACGCATCCGGTATTACATCGCAGGATGGAAACTTTTTTTGATGATGAAGATTATCTGTTGGCAGCTTCTCGTTATGTGGAACTCAATCCGGTGCGAGCAAAGCTGGATGAGCGGGCAGAGGGCTATGCCTGGAGCAGCGCCCGCGCCCATCTGGATGGTAAGGACGACATTCTGGTAAAAAACGGCCCCATGCTGGAGCGTGTGGAATGCATTTACTTTGCGTGACTCTGCGTACTTTGTGGTGAAAGATTTTGACTGCGCATCGAACGGTTCTGTGCGGCAATTGCTCTCGGTTGAACCTCAAGAGTTGAAGCGCGACTCCAAGTATCCTTGCCGCGATAGCTTGCATGAGCGTTAATTGTTTCGTTGATACCAATGTTCTTGTCTATTCGCGGGATGCTTTGGAGCCCGAAAAGCAGCTTCAAGCCAGGCAGTGGTTGACGCAGCTTTGGCAGCAGGAGTCAGGGCGGATCAGTGCGCAGGTGATGAATGGGTGAAAGGGTTGTTCGGGAAATAGTCTGCATATCGCCGTGTGACGACAGCATCATGATCACAGGGCAATATTGATCAAGATGTTGGCGCTGCCCATAATCAATGGACCGATGACAGACTGAAACACGCCCGAAACAAGCAGCAGGACAATAATCATAAAGCCGAATGGTTCAATGCGGGAGAGTTGGTACGCCATCGGTCCGGGCAGCAGGCCGACAGCAACACGTCCACCATCCAGTGGCGGTAGCGGAATCAGGTTGAAAATACACAGGACCATATTGATAATGATGGATGCCTGACACATGAGCGCCAGTGGCCTGGCGACCCACATGAACGATGTCAGCAGGTGTGCGGTAATCGCCAGCACCAGGGCGGAGAGCAGGGCCAGCAGCAGGTTGGTGGCAGGCCCGGCCAGTGCCACCCAGATCATATCGCGTTTGGGATTCCTGAGCTTGCGGAAGTCGATCGGTACGGGCTTGGCATAGCCGAACAGAAAGGGAGAACCGATTGCCAGCAGCAGTACGGGAATCAGAATGGTGCCGATCGGATCGATATGTTTGATCGGGTTGAGGGTCAGCCGCCCCATAAAACGGGCTGTATTGTCGCCCAGTCTGTCGGCAACCCAACCATGCGCGACTTCATGCAGGATGATGGCCATCAGCACCGGCAACGCCCATGTGCTGATGCCCTGGATAATGGCATCGATATTCATGCATGCACTCAAGCACAAACTGCGAATCATTTCATTAGTTAAGATAGATTGTGGTAATATTGCCGACGAACAGGGCGTTGATGCCGGGTAAGTAAACCCGACGCTGACTTGCGTATCTGTTTGATATAGGCTACATATTGTTAACGAATATCGTTAACTAAAACAAACGAATGCGCGTTAACTGGAATACCAACAATGCGGGTCGTTAGAATGAAGGAGCTTGTATGGCGAAACGGGTCAGAAAACAGCAGAACAGAACCGATGTGGCAATTGTCGCCGGTATTCGAACGCCGCTTGGCAAGGCATCCGGCTTGTTTGATCAGCTCGGGGCAGTGGATTTGGGCGTGCTGGCAGTGCGCGAGGTGCTGGCTCGCTCGCCGGTCGCGCGAGATGATATTGATCAGGTGATTATCGGTAATGTGATTCAGCCATCGGACGCGCCCAATGTGGCGCGAGTGATTGCGTTGACGGCAGGTATTCCGCGCCCGGTGCCGGCGCACACCGTGCATCGCAACTGCGCGTCGGGCATGCAGGCGCTCACCGATGCCGCCTCCTCGATTCAACTGGGGCGTGCCGATGTGGTGCTGGCCGGTGGTGTCGAATCCATGACGCACGCGCCGTTGCTGTTTCATGATCGCTTTCGCGCCGCCATGGCCAAATTGCCGCGTGCTAAAACCCTGCAGCAGAAGCTGCCTGTATTGATGGAACTTGCTAAAGCACCCTGGAAGCCGCGCATTGCCCTGATCGAAGGCTTGAACGATCCCACCGTTGGCATGGGCATGGGGCAGACGGCGGAGGTGCTGGCGCGCGAATTTTCGATTTCGCGTCGTGAGCAGGATGAATTTTCAGTGCAAAGCCATCAGCGCGCCGCTGAATCATGGGATGCGGGCTGGTTCGATGATGAGGTGATGCACGTTTTTGCGCCGCCCTCTTTTGCCGACGCACATCGCGATGAAGGCATTCGTGCCGGCCAGAGCGTGGAAGCGTTGGCCAAATTGAGGCCTGTATTCGACAAGCCGCTGGGCACGGTTACGGCCGGCAACAGCTCACAGATTACTGATGGCGCGGCTATGCTGATTCTGGCCAGCCGTGAAAAAGCCGAAGCTGAAGGCTGGCCGGTGATGGGTTATCTGCATGACTGGGCTTATGCCGGTTGCGATCCGGAACGCATGGGGCTGGGACCGGTATTTGCCACGCGGCGTTTGTTGGCATCTTCGGGGCTAGGTATGGCCGATCTGGCGAGGGTGGAGATTAATGAAGCCTTTGCCGTGCAGGTGTTGGCCTGCCTGAAAGCGATGGATTCTGATACCTTTGCCAGCGACAAACTGGGGCTTGGTAAAGCCATGGGCGTGCCCAATATGGATGCTTTGAATGTGCATGGCGGTGCGGTGGCATTCGGACATCCGGTTGGCATGACCGGGGCGCGACTGGTGCTGACCCTGCTCAGGCAATTGCGCGACGACACCGGCGGCGGTGTGGCGGTAGGTACATTATGCATTGGCGGCGGTCAGGGCGGCGCGGTGCTGGTAGGGAGCGAACCATGCAAGTCGTAAATTTAACACGTCAAGAAAACATCGTCCGTTTACATTTCGAGCGAGCCGATAAACCGGTCAATGTGCTCGATGAAGGCTGTATTGCCGAGATCGAAGCGCATCTGGAAGCGCTGGAAGCCGAGCCGCCCAAAACGCTGGTGTTAGAGAGCGGCAATGCCGGTTGTTTTATTGCCGGCGCTGATCTGGACATCATCGAAGCGGTGACCGATGCAGAGGACGCCGCCAAGCTGGCAGAGCGCGGCCAGTCGTTGTGTCGGCGCATCGAAGTGTTACCATCAATATCGATTGCGCTGGTCAACGGAGCATGTATGGGCGGCGGCTTGGAGCTGGCGCTGGCCTGCGATTATATCGTGGCAGTGGATGATCAATCTACCCGACTGGCTTTGCCGGAAATTAAAATCGGCATCCACCCCGGTTTCGGCGGTTGTATCCGCCTGCCCAAACGGGTCGGCTGGATGCAAGCTGTCGAGATGATTCTCACAGGTCGCTCTGTCGATGCCAAACGGGCCAGACGTATCGGCCTGGCTGCATTAAGTCCGAAACCCGAGCAACTGGATGCAGCCATTGCCTACCTGTCTAAAAAGGGCAAAGTTACAACACGCAAGTTTAATCCGTGGTGGCTTAAGCTATGGCCAGCTCGCGTGCTGTTTTTCCAGCAGGTGGAGAAAAAAACCTATGCACGTCTAAAACATATTGATGTCGAATCAGCTTACCCTGCTATTCCGGCCGTGATTGCGCTGTTCAAAGAGATTATCGGCATGTCCGACGGCCTGGCGCTGGCGCGCGAGGCGGAATCGTTGGGCAGAATGGCGGTAACACCGACCTGCAAAAACCTGATTCGCATTTTTCATCTGGGCGACGCCCTGAAAAAGCAGGATGCCGCCAAACGCGGGCGCGATGCGGTCCGTGGCTTCCATAAAACAGCGGTGTATGGCGCTGGCGTTATGGGTGGTGGCATAGCCTGGGTGGCATCCAAGACCATGGATGTCGACCTGCATGAAGTGGCGGCTGAACCGTTGGCGCGCGGCATGAAAGGCATTGGGCGTCTGGCTACGCGCCGTGGGCGAACCGATAGCTCGCGTTTGGGCCGGATCAGGCCGGTGCTGGATACCAGCGGTTTGAATGAATCCGATGTGGTCATTGAAGCGGTGCTGGAAGATATGAAGATCAAACGCAAACTGTGGGTCGAAGTCGGTAAACATGTGTCGAAAGATGCATTGTTGTTGTCCAATACCTCATCACTGTCCATTTCCGACATGCAGCACCGCCGCGCCAATGCAGGGCGCATTGCCGGTCTTCACTTTTTTAATCCGGCCCCGAAGATGCCATTGGTGGAAGTGATTGCCGGTGAAAAAACATCATCTGAAACGCTGGATAAAACCTGCGCGCTGGCGGCATCGTGGGGTAAATATCCGATTGTAGTGGCGGATCGCCCCGGTTTTTTGATCAATCGCTGCCTGATGCCATATATGAGCGCGGCGTTGAAACTGCTTGAGAGCGGCCAAAAACCGGTCCATATTGATGGTGCATTAAAACATTTCGGCATGCCGATGGGCGCAGTTGAACTGGCTGATCGGGTGGGTCTGGATATTTGTCATCATGTCGGGGCGCAATTGTCCGAGGCGTTTGCGCATCAGCAGGCCATGCCGGAATGGTTCGATCGCATGGTGGCGGACGGGCTGCTGGGCGAAAAATCCGGTAAGGGATTTTTTATCTACGACAAGGGCAAACAGGGCGAATTAAATCCTGAACTGGGCAAATATTTGCCGCATGCTGTGACTAAGGAGAAGGAATTTGACGCTGATTTGAGCGCATCAAAAGCTGATGCAATGCCGGCTGCGGATATTGTCGATGCCTGCCTGCTGCCGATGCTGACAGAGGCGTTGCAGTGCCTGCGTGATGGGGTAGTGGAAGATCCGCAACATCTGGATGCCGCTTTTGTGTACGGCATCGGATTTCCTCCATTCCGGGGTGGATTATTGCGCTATTTCGCTTCGTACAGAAGCGAAGATTTAACACAGAAAATTGAAGCGTTTGGTCTGGCTTCTCCGGAAAATATGGAGGTATTGCATGCCTTTCGATAAACATGCGTGCATCGGCCTGAAATATGTAGAGGCGGCAACATGCCTGTCAGATCTGTTATTAGCTTCCTCACCTGAATTACTGGATAAGCCGATGTTGCGTTTCAGAAAAGACAATGGCAGATGGCAGTCGTGGTCGCGTATTCGAGTACAGCAGGCGGTGCTCAGGGTGGCGGCGTGGCTGGAGTCGATGGGGATTAAACCGGGCGACCGGGTCGGTATTCTTGGTCATAATTCACCGGAGTGGTTTATCGCCGATTTCGCCATTTTGCGGCTCGGCGCGGTGACGGTGCCGGCCTATTTCACCGATCCGCCCGAAGCTGTTCGTTATGTCTTTGATGATGCCGATGTGTCGGTGATTTTTGTCGAGGAGGGCGAGCAGCAGGATAAGCTGGAGGGTGTTGATAAACCATTCGTCGCTTTTCATGGCGACAGCGAAAGCATTGCCGCCATTGCGCTGGATGAAGGCTGGGATAATCGTCTGGAGGCGTCGTGTCCCGAACGCAAACAACTGGCCACGCTGATTTATACATCCGGCACCACCGGCCACCCCAAGGGCGTGATGCTGACGCATGGTAATCTGTTGGCCGATGTGGCGGCGGGTATTGGCGGCGTGCCGGTATTTCCCGACGATCTGTTTCTCTCTTTTCTGCCGGCCTCGCACGCCTTCGAGCGTACGGTCGGCCATTTTTTACCGACCGCCTGCGGTGCGGAAATCGCCTATGCCGAAGCAGTGACGACACTGCTCAGGGATATGCCGGAAGTGCAGCCGACCATTATGATTTCGGTGCCACGATTGTATGAAAAAATATATGCAGGCGTGCAGGCCAAGCTGGCAGATGGGCCGGGCATCAAACGTAAATTGTTCAATCTGGCCCAACGGCTCGGCATGCAACGCTTTGAATTGCGCCAGCAGGGTGGTGATCTGTCTGGCCTGAATGCTCTGCTGTGGGGCGTGCTCGATAAAGTGGTTAATGCCAAACTGCGTGAAAAAATGGGCGGGCATATTCGCGGTTTTATATCCGGCGGCGCGGCGCTGCATCCGGATATCGCCCGTTTTCTGCTGGCTGCGGATATTACGGTGTTGCCAGGTTACGGTTTGACGGAAACATCGCCAGTGCTGTCGGTAAATCGCCAGGGCGCAATCAAGCCGGCCACAGTCGGGCCAGCGCTTCCCGGCGTGGAATTCAGGCTGCTGGATGATGGCGAACTGCTGGTTAAGGGACCGATGCTGATGCAGGGCTACTGGCATAACCCGAAAGCGACAGCCGAGGTGATTGATGCAGAGGGATGGCTACACACCGGTGACATTGTCGAGATGGATGCTGACGGCTACATCACGATTGTGGATCGCAAGAAGGAAATGATGGTGTTATCCAATGGCGAGAATGTGCCGCCGGCGCTCATTGAGCAGCACCTGAATCAGGATCCCTGCTTTATTCAGACGATGGTGATTGCTGATAATCGTCCTTATGTGGGGGCGCTGGTAGTGCTCGATGCAGCCACGATTGCCGGTCACTGGCGTCAGGAGAAGCGCATAACCTTACCTGATGGGTGGCGCAATGACCGTGCGGTTGTAGCATGGTTGCTCAACCGCATGCATCACGACGAGTACGATCTGCCCAGCTATATGCAGGTCAAACGCTTCGCTCTTGTCGATGATGAATGGACTCAGGATGCGGGATTATTGACACCAACACTGAAGTTGAAGCGCCGCATGATTGCCGAACGCTATGCCGATCTGATTGCGTCTCTTTACCCTGATACGTGAGTAACCCTGGGAACCTCAGTTGGCAGCACCTGCGGCAGGAATGGTGACTTGGCCTTTTGTCGTCATGCGTGAAGTTTTCATGATTGAACCTCCTGAGTTGGTATCCTACATTTCATATAATGTACAAGAAGTAAAAACCATAAAATCAAAAGATTATCCCCACAGAGGGCACAGAGGAAAAGATGAATAGGGTTTCCTTGGCGTTCTTTGCGGCTTTGCGAGATCAAGTCTTTAAACCCTCCAAAAGTGCCTCTCGCCAAGACTCAAAGAACGCAAAGAAAGTCAAAATCTCTTTCAAATTGAAAACGCTCACATGAAAGCATGATGTTTCTTGCATGGGTTTACTTTGCGTACCTTTGCGTACTCTGTGGTTCAAGATTTCCCTGTTTGGTTCCGGCTTGCCAGGTTGGGGATCCCTGATTTCATTGCACCCTAACGGTGGCAAGATAGGCTGCCCGGCATGTGCAAGTCAGATGAATCAAAACGCCAGATGCAGGTTGGTTGGTTGGGGCGGGTTTCGTATGGCGAAATGTGGGGGCAGATGCAGAGGCAGGCCGGGTTGGCGCGTGCATCGGCAGCGGATGAAGTGATCTGGCTATGCGAGCACGAACCCGTTTATACCACCGGAAAGCGCGGCGTTGATAATCGTCGTGGTTCCTCGTTACCTGCCGAACTGGTGCGTACGGATCGGGGCGGAGAGACTACCTTTCATGGTCCGGGTCAACTGATGCTCTATCCGGTGATTTGCCTGCGCCGGCGCGGCATTGGGGTGAAACAGTATGTACGACTGCTTGAAGCATCCTGTATCGATTTGCTGGCCAGCCGGCATGTCAGAGCGTATCGGCGTTGTGGCTTTACCGGTGTGTGGACTGAACAGGGGAAAATTGCGGCGCTGGGCGTGCGCGTCCGCTGCGGCGTGGCCTATCACGGTATGGCCCTGAATGTGGATGTAAATCCCCGCTGGTTTGCGGCCATTAACCCCTGCGGCCTGCAGATGGATGTAGTTAATCTTGTGGATTATGTCAAGCCATTACCGTTGCCAGCGCTGGCTCAGCGCTGGCAAGACTGTTTACTGACCGCTCTTCAAGGAAATCCACCTCGCCATCAGCCAGTGCGATCCTGATTGTTTCATCTATGGATGGAGCCGACATGGTTAGCTTACAGTACCGGATGCCGCATTCAGTTTGAGCAGTAATTTCACCTGAGCCAGCGGCATATCAAGGCGTTCGGCAATGGTTTGCGGAGTTTCTCCCTCACGCTGCATGCGCAGGATCATGGTGGCCTGCGTACTGCTTTGCGCCGGCAAAGCACTTGTCTGTGTTGTCACAGGCCTCGGACGTGTTGCCTGTTGCGGAACGGGAGCGGCCTTTTCGACGGGCTCGCGTCTCGGGAGAGCTTGCTCATGTTGCCTGAGCTGTTCGATGGCTTCGCTCGCCTGTGACAGGTGGCGGGTGGCTGCTTCCAGTTGGCTGGACGTTTCAACCAGCATCTGTTCGAGTCGTTGCTGGCGCTTGCCATTGCGAAACCAGCTGAGCCAGAGCAGCAATACAGCACCTGTCAGACCGGCATCCAGCGTGACGCCAAGCCAGTTATTGAGAAACAGGCTGATGGTGTTTGCATCCATCGCTTACAGATCCATCAGTGCGCGCAGACGTAGCACCATCTGGGCATGCAGTTGCGATACGCGCGATTCAGTCAGGCCGAGAATCAGAGCAATCTCTTTCATGGTCAGTTCTTCATAGTAGTAGAGGGTGATCAGCACATTCTCCCGTTTCGGCAGCTCGGCAATCGCTTCGGCCAACTGATGTACAAACTCCAGCATGGTGTTTTGTGATTCCGGCGTTAACAACGGGTCGGCTTCCAGTGTTTCGAGAATACTGTATTCATCGCCCTGATTGTCAGTCACGGGCAGGTCATCAAAATGGATGACGGACATGTAACGCACCTGATTCAGGCGTTCGCGATATTCATTCAGGCTGATGCCGAGGTGACTGGATATCTCTTCCTCATCGGCTGGCCTGCCGTATAGCTGTTCCAGTTCAAGAAACGCGCCCTGCATCTGTTTGGCAGAATCCCGTAGTCCGCGCGGCATCCAGTCGAAGGCTCTGAGATAGTCGATCATGGCACCACGCACGCGGTAGGAGACAAAGGTTTTGAACTGCACTTCACGGCTGTAGTCGAAGCGTTGTGCGCCATCGAGCAGCCCGAGCACACCGGCGTTGATCAGGTCATCCAGTTCAATCGAATCCGGCGTACGGCGCATCAACTGATCGGCGTGATAGCGCACCAGCGGCAGATATTCTTCCAGCAGTTCGTCCGGTGTCGGTGCATGCTCATATTGTGGCAGGGCGCTCATGCGTTGTTGTCCGTATGTTCAGGATGGCGTTCGATTTTACTGGGCAGGATCTGATTGAGCCAGGCCAGCAATACCCCCATCCATGTACCAGCCGAGGTTAGTATAAAAATCCGGAACAGTGCATCGGGGACGGGGATATTCTGAACCAGACAGATGGCGCAGCCGAACAGAAAGCCGCTCAACATGCCGCTTAAAGCTGCTTGCAACGGTTTCATTGCGCCACTCCGCTTTGTGCTGCGTCTGCTCCTGCGGATGCAGTCCTGTTGTTGAAATCATCATGGTTGTCATCATCGGTATCCGGCTCGATATCCAGCCCGGCTGCAAGACTATGCTCCCAGAAAAATTGCAGGCCGCCGGAGCGAGAATTGTTGCGCGGGCGCGCCAGCAGATGATCGAACAGCTTGCAGAGATGCGGATAGACATTGGGATCGGAATCATCGAGCAGACGCTGCTGTTGAATGGTTTTACGCACGCACGGGTGCTGCGGGATATAACCGATATAGTCGAGATAGACATCCAGATAGCGGTCGGCGACGGAAAGCAGACGTTTAAAGGTGATGTGACCGTCAATTTCATCAGCCTGGTTGATCACAATCATAAACCGGCGTACATCGCGCTGCTGCGATAACACCTTGATCAGGGCGTAGGCATCGGTCAGCGATGTAGGGTCCGGCGTTAGTACCACCAGCGCCGTTTCGGCCGCCGATGCAAAATAGAGGACATTTTCACCAATGCCGGCGGCCGTATCTATCAGAATCAGATCGTAGTCACTGCCGGCTTCACGCAGTCCATCGAGAATGGTCTGCTGTTCGGAGACATTCAGACTGGTTAGTTCATACATGCCACTGCCACCGGGCAGGAGATCAAAACCCTGAGTGCAGGGCATAATCAGATCATTCAGCGTGGCATCGCCGGAGAGCAGGTTGCGCATGGTGCGCGAGGCATTCAGGCCGAGCATTACATCCACATTGGCCAGCCCCAGATCGGCGTCGATCAGCAGCACTTTTTGTCCACCAGCGGCGGCATGCGCAGCCAGATGCACCGCTGTGAATGTTTTACCGACGCCGCCTTTACCGCTACTGACGGATATGACCCGTGGTGATGATTGCGCCTGATGTTGGTCGTTCATGCCGATGCGCTCCCATGATGTGAGCTAAGCAGGGTAGTTAGTCCACGTGCGTTGAGCCAACCCATCTGTTCGGGTACTTCCGGGCCAAAACTGCAATAGCTCATAGGCAGACCGGAGGCGAAAGACCAGTTGATTATTTTACCGGGTTTCTGTGTCTCATCCAGCCTGGAGAATGCAATATCCGTCATGTTTGCCATGGCCGGATGTTTCAACTGTTGCATACCGTCCTCCTCATCCATATTGGCCGGAAGCAACAAGAAACGTCTGTTGCAGCCCAGTGCGTCCCATAAATCTGTTTGCCGTTTCAGCATCGTGTCACGGCGTGGGCTCCAGCCTTCAGTGTCTATAAGCAGGAGTTGTGCCGAATGTGCCTGATGCAGGATTTGCTCGCTATCGGAAGTCTTTCTGACGGGGAAAAAATCGATACCCAGGGTGGCAGCATAGGCTTTAAGCAAGTCGATGCCGCCCATGCGTTCGGTATCGGTGGAGAGCAGCGCCACGCGAACGCCTTTCATGCTGTAGTGCGCTGCCAGTTTGGCTATCAACGTGCTCTTGCCACAACCGGACGGGCCGGAGAACAGCAGCGTGCTGCGCTGCTGCTGTGGCTTGATGCGTATCCCCCAGAGTATATTTTTCTGGCCCAACGGTTTTTTGTTGGCGAAGTCGGCAGCCATGTCAAAAGCATGACTGGCCGATACGCCCAGTTGCATGAGATGATCAAAGGCTTGCTGTTCATCGGGATGAGTCAGGGTCTGACGCAGATTGTCTGATTCCCTGTTGCCGAGCCCCTCGACGATGCGTTCCAGCCGTTTAAGGGTGGCATCCGTAGTGTTGTTGATCGGAATATTGTCTGCTGATAGATGCTCCGCCTGCGATGGCGTGGCGGAGCCGGCTCTCGATACAGCCCTCTGAGCATCGCTCGCGCTATCGGCCGCAGCGGCAGGCTGGATGCGTTTACTGCCCTCATCCAGCGCGGCATGCACATGCCACAGTGTATCGCCGCTGGCGGCCTTGCTCTGCTGGCGATCCAGGATAAGCGCATCCGGGCCCATCTCCTGGCGCACCTTGGCGAGGGCTTCATGCAGTCGGGGAGCGGAGAATATTTTAATGCGCATCGTACAGGCTCACTCTGGCCAGAGACTGGATATTGGTCTGTGGCGGAATTTCGGCAATCGATAACACCACGATTCGGGTCATCACCTTGCGCAGCGAATGGGAGAGCGCACCGCGCAACTGTGGTGTGGTCAATATGACTGGCATATCGACATCGAATTGGCTGGAGATCTCGTTCAGGCGAGCCATAAAACGCTGCCATTCGGCCATCTCCAGCGGCAATGACCAGCCCTGTTGTTGTATCACGCGCTCACTCATGCGCTGTTCCAGTTCGCTATCAAGCATGAATACAGGCAATTCACCCTGTTGATTCAGATAGCGCTGGGTGATGGTGCGCCCCAGCCGTTCCCGGACTCTTTCGACCAGATCGTCCAGACTTAACTGTTGGCCGGCATGATCGGAAAGGGATTCAAGAATCAGCATCAGATCACGAATCGGCACCCATTCAGCCAGTAGCCGTTGTAATACATTTTGCAACAGACCGGGGGTGACCTGCGAGGGTACGATCTCTTCCACCACTTTGGCATGTTGGCGGGAGAATTTATCGAGCAGTTCATGCACCTGGGTGCGATCAAGCATGTCGGCGGCCTGAGCCCGCAGTAGTTCCGTCAGGTGGGTGATGATGACCGTGGATGGTTCCACAACCGTATAGCCGGAGAGTTCAGCCTGCTGGCGTTTATCCTCCGAGATCCATACAGCAGGCAGACCGAAAGCAGGCTCCTGCGTGGCGATGCCCTCAACAGCGGGGCCGGTGATCTGGCTTTCCAGCGCCAGCAGGTTACGCGGGCGTATCTCTCCTTTGCCGACGATGGCGCCGCGAATAAGAATCTGATAATCGGATACGCCCAGTTGGAGATTATCTTTGATATGCACCGGCGGCAGTACAAAGCCAATCTCCTGAGTGATCTGGCGACGTACCTTTTTCATACGCTCCAGCAGATTGCCTTCGCGGCTGTTTTCCACCATATCGATGAGGCCGTAACCGATTTCAAGCCGGATCGGATCTTCAACCAGTAGTTCATCCAGATCGGCATCGGGCGCGGCCTCGGCGACCGGGGTGACATCTTCAGCCACAGTTTCAAGCGCCTTTTTCTGTTCGCCCAGACGCAGATACCAGCCGCTGGCGCCGAGCCCGAGCGCCAGCACCAGAAAGGGAAAAAATGGCAGGCCAGGCACCAGGCTGAGCAACAGCAGCGAGCCGCTGGCCACCCAGTGTACTTTGGGATACTGGGTGAACTGGGCTTTCAATTCTTCCGGCAAAGCGATATTGCCACTGGCGCGGGTAATGATGATACCGGCAGCGGTGGAGATCACCAATGCGGGGATTTGTGACACCAAACCATCACCGACCGTCAAAAGACTGAATACCGATACAGCGTCGCCAACCGACATACCGTACTGCATGACGCCGATAATCAGCCCGCCGACCAGGTTGATCATGGTAATAATAAGACCAGCGACAGCGTCGCCGCGCACAAATTTTGAAGCGCCATCCATAGCGCCATAGAATTCTGCTTCGCGAGCCACATTATCGCGCCGGGTGCGCGCTTCGCGTTCGTCAATCAGGCCGGCATTCATATCGGCGTCAATGGCCATCTGTTTGCCCGGCATGGCGTCCAAAGTGAAACGTGCCGCCACTTCAGCGATGCGGGTCGAACCTTTGGTGATGACGATGAAGTTGATCAGCACCAGAATGAGGAAAATAATCAGCCCGACAACGGTATTGCCGCCGACGACAAACTCGCCAAAGCCTTGAATCACATGGCCTGCAGCGTTAGAGCCTTCCTGCCCGTGCAACAAAATCAAACGTGTCGTAGCCACATTCAACGATAGCCGGAACAGCGTGGTCAACAGCAGCAGGGAGGGGAAGACGGAGAACTCCAGCGGTTTGAGTACATAGATGGAGGTGAGCAGTATCAGGATACCGATGGTCAAATTCGCAGCCAGCAGAATATCCATTAGCCAGGTTGGTAATGGCACCATCATCACCAGCAATACGCCGAGCACAGCGATGGACAGCATAATATCCGGTTGATTGCTGAAACGCTTCAATGTCATGGTCGCTGCTGACTGCATTTGTTATATTACTCCTGTATTATGGTCATGGTTGGCGCTCATGTGCGGCGATCATCGCTGCTTGAGACGGAAAATTTCGGCCAGAATTACGGCGATGGCTTCAAACAGTTCTTCGGGGATTTCATCGCCAATCTCTACATGCTTAAACAAGGATCTTGCCAAAGGCTTGTTTTCACGTAGCGGAATACGATTTTCGCGGGCGATTTCTCTGATCTTGGCGGCAATATGGCCCTGTCCCTTGGCCAGCACGCGTGGCGCGCTGATGCTGCCCGGCTCATAAGCCAGCGCGACGGCGAGCCGGGTCGGGTTGGTGATGACTACATCGGCATTTGGCACATCGGCCATCATGCGATTCTGGGACTGCTGCATCTGAATCTGTCGGATTTTTGACTTCTGCTGCGGGTCGCCTTCGCTCTCCTTATGCTCGTCGCGCACCTCTTTTTTTGACATACGCATCGATTTCATATGCTCCCAGCGCTGATATAACACATCGGCCAGCGCCATGAAGCAGAAGATAACGGCCACCAGCGTGATTATTTGTTCGCTACCTGATACCGCCAGCGTAGCAATATCTTCAGGGTTATGCAGGGCAGAGCGCAGGATATCGGGGAACAGGCCGGATACAATGGTTGAGCAGACCACGCTGACGATCACCAGTTTAAGGATAGATTTGATAAATTCAGCCAGCGATTTGGTTGAGAAAATCTTCTTGAATCCTTTTAGCGGACTTATTTTTTCCAGTTTCGGCTGCATGGTTTCAAAGGTGAATACGGGGCCTGAGACCAGAAATGTAATCAGCACTCCGAGCAGCATAATGGGCAGGGCGATGGGCAGAATGATTTTGGCCATATCAATACAGGTAGAGATTAACAGCGTTTGCATGCCTGTGCCTGTGGCATCCAGATGATATTTTCCTGACAGGTAAAAGATCATCATCTGCATGATACTCTCAGCCAGCCATGCCCCCAGGCCGGTCATGACAATCAGGGGGAGGACAAGAAAAGAGATGGCGGTGGAGGGCTCTTTGCTGCTGGGTACCTGCCCCTTTTTGCGGGCATCCTCAATGCGTTTATCGGACGCCTCTTCGGTTTGCTGGCTCTTGTCCTGTTCGTCGGACATGGGTTATTGGCCTTGGTGGCGCGGGTCGGCCGGGTAGAGCGGGCAGGCACGGGGGCAAGGCATGGGTTAGCCGCCTGCCAGATGGCGCAGGAACAGGGGGCCCTGCGCGGAGAGTGAGGTGAAGGCATCACTGACCAGATAAACGAAGGCAGGTAATCCCAGTGCAAAGGTTAGCAGCCCGAGGCCGACTGTGAGTGGAAAGCTGATAAAAAACACCTGAATTTGCGGCACGGCGCGCGATAGCAGTCCCAGCGCAACATAGATAAAGGTGAGCATCAGCATAATCGGTGCGGCAAGTTTCAGCGACAGCACAAACATTCGGGCGGCGGCATCGGAGAGATCCATCAGGGCCGGGAACGACCAGCTGTGGTTGATAGGAAACAGCGTGAATGAGTCGATCAGCGCATGCAGGAACATATGGTGGGCGCCGGAAGATACCCACAACAGCATGGCCAGCGTCATGGCCAGTTGTGAGATGATTGATTGCTGGCTATGCGTGGCCGGATCAAATACATTGGCCACGGTCATGCCCATCTGGAAACTCATCAACTGGCCGGCGAACTGGGCGGCGGTAAATATCATCTGTGCGAACAGGGCCAGTGCTGCGGCAATCAGTATTTCCTGTATGGCGATCAGCGTAAAGCTTAGCGGCTCCAGCGTGATGGCTGTCACCTGATGCTCCACCAGCGGATAGATCAAGACTGTCAGGATGATAATCATACTGACCTTGATCTGTGTGGGGATCAGCTGATGGCCGAGCACGGGCAACAGAATAATCAGGGCACTAATGCGAAGCAGTACCAGGATGGCAACAATGATGTGTTGGATATCGAACCAGGGGAAATCCATGCCCGTGCTACTGGATCAGCGTTGGAATCATATCAAAAAGATGATGCGTGAACGAGACCATCTTCTCTGTCATCCACGGGGCGGCGACAATCATGGTAACAAAAACGGCAATAATTTTTGGTACAAAGGTCAGGGTCTGTTCCTGAATCTGTGTCACGGCCTGAAACAATGAAATGGCAATGCCGACCACCAGTGCCACGCCGAGCATCGGTAGTGAAATAAATAACACCATTTTGACGGCTTCGCTGCCAACCTGAATAACTGAGTCCGGTCCCATGCCAGATATTGAGCAAGCCCGATGCCAATAGCAAAAACCAAAGGAAACTAGCCACGGATGGACACAGATGAACGCAGAAGATCAAAAGCGACGGCGCCGTGTATCTTGAATAATTTTAAAGCATGTAATCTGCCTCTCTTGGCGTTCTTGGCGCCTTTGCGAGAGGTGATTTGGAACTGTCTGGTTGTATGTTAGCTCAGGATTTGTTTGACGTGTTGTTGCAGGGATTTGGGGGTGTAGGGCTTCTGGATGAAGCCTGCCGGCGGGTGATCCGCGAACTGTTCGTTGATCTCCTCAGCGCTGTAACCACTGGAGAGGATCACCTTTACCTCCGGATTGATGGTCAGGAGAGCGGCAAAACAGGCTTTGCCATCCATTTTCGGCATGGTCATATCCAGTAGCACTGCATCGATTTCGGCCGGGTGCTGGCTGTAGAGCGTCACCGCCTCCTCGCCGTTGCAGGCGACAAGGGTATCAAAGCCGCCCTCCTCAAGCATCAGGCAGGCGATTTCGCAGATCTGCGCTTCATCATCCACCACCATAATGGTACCCTGTCGATGTTCACTGCCGGCATTCGCGGTGGGCGCTGCATGTTGTTGCGGGCTGGCGGTGGTGATCGGCAGTAACACTCTGAATGTGCTGCCTTTGCCGGGTTTACTATCGACAAGAATGGCACCATGGTGACCGCGTATAATGCCCAGCATGGCGCTCATGCCCAGTCCCCTGCCCGTAAACTTGGTGGTGAAGAATGGATCAAACATTCTTTTCATGGTAGCCTTGTCCATGCCGCAGCCGCTGTCCGATACCTCAAAATAGACATACTCGCCGGCCGACAACTGTTCCCCGGTGCGTGTGGCAGCAAGGTATTTTCGTCTGGCTCTCATGAGACCGGTGGAAAACAGAATCTCGCCATGCTGATCGCCGATTGCTTCATTGGCGTTGGTGATCAGATTGAGAATTACCTGATGAATCTGGGCCGGATCGGCATCAATGGATGGCAGATCCGCCTGCAGATCATAGCGCATCTGCACGTGCTTGCTAATGGAGACTTCCATCAGTCGGGTCATCTCGCCGACCAGTTCAGAGAGGTTGACCAGCTTGATGACAAAGTGGCCTTTGCCGGAATAGGCCAGCATCTGTTTGCACAGTTCGGCGGCGCGCTGGCTGGCTTCGCTGATGCGGTTAAGGTGCGCGCGTACATTTCCGCCGCTATCCATGCTGCGTTCGGCCATCGAGGCATTGCCGAGAATGGCTGTGAGCAGATTGTTGAAGTCATGGGCGATACCGCCGGCCAGGATGCCGAGACTTTCCAGGCGCTGCGTGTGCTCCATCTGCCGGTCGCGCTGTTTGGCCTCGGTGATATCGCGGTCGATACAGATTTGATGATGCACTTTGCCGTGTTCATCCATGATCGGCGAGATACGCCGGGCCACCAGACACTCCTCATTGTCGTGCGGATGGAACAGCATTTCTCCACTCCAGATATCGCCACGGTTGACGGTGCTGATGATCTCCCTGTAGATATCATCGCCAGGTTGGCCGCCACGCAGGTCGGCGGCGGATGCGCCGAGCATCCGGTTCAGCGGTTTGCGATAGAGAACCGCTGCCGCCGGATTGGCAAATTCTACCACCCCCTCGGCATCCAGCACCAGAATCCCCTCATGGCTGGCATGGATGGCTTTGATCAGCAGATCCAGCTTTGTTTCTGCTTCTTTTCGTACCGTTAGATCACGTGCAATAGCATGTACCGCGACCGATTTTCCTGTTGTACTGATCAGCTTTGAATGAATCTCCAGATGATGGCGGCGACCGGACATATCGATGGCATCTGCCTCATAGATGGTGTTGCCGCCCTGAATGAGTTTTGTTGCCAGCATGCTTTTGGCTCGTGTCAGGTGTTCGGGGGCGACGATATCGAACACATTTTTTCCGATAATTTCACTACCGAACTGCTCTTTGCAGGCAGCATTGGCTGTGAAAATCACACCATCCAGATCATGGGCGAAAATCAGATCATTGCTGTGCTCGACGATAGCAGCCAGCTGCGCTTCCTGCTGGCAGGCGTACTCCAGAGCCGAGCGATTGCGGCAGTTTTCAATGGCCAGGCTAGTCAGATTGGCGATAAGCCCGATCAGTTTCAGGTCATCATCAGAGGGGTGGCGCACGTCGTGATAATACATCGCAAACGTACCCAGCACCCTACCTTCATAATCGCGAACCGGTTCCGACCAGCACGCTTTTAAGCCGATGGCCAGAGCTGGCTCACGATAATCCGTCCATAACGGGTCTGTGGCAATATCGCTGACAACCACGCGTTCGTTACGGAATACGGCCGTGCCGCAGGAGCCTGCAGCCGGGCCGATTTCAGCGCCGTCAACGGCATCGTTCCACGCCTTCGGCAGGCTGGGTGCAGCGCCTGTGTGGATATGTTTGCCATCATCATCCAGCAGCAATATCGAGGCGATCATGCCGGGGCGCTCGCTTTCGACCCTGTTGATGATGGTGGCGAGAATTTCCGGCAGTTCGCCGTAGTGGCGGGCGATGGCATCGAGAATCTGTTGTTGCAGTTCAAGACGTTGTTTGTGGGTTTGACGCAGGGCAATCTCTGCTGTCAGTTGTTCATTCTGCTTTGCAGTGGCGTGCAGCAGCAGGGTGTTGCGCCGCGCGATGACGGAGAGCCCGACCGTATAGAGCAGGACAGCGATACCCAATGTGACATAGACGCCTGTTTGCTGCATGAACAGCCACAGTGCCAGTGGTGTCAGCGTTGGAACCATGAAAGCATAAAACATCTGCATGCGCCCTGCGTAGGCATTACTGCTGCCTGCGACAAGGCCGATCAGCGCCAGAATAAGAATCGACTGGTAACCTGCATCCAGAGCGGGCAGAAATAGTGGTGCGCTGAAGCCCCAGACGAGGCCTGACACAATGGTCAGAGGCAGTTGTAGTCTGCTATGACGGTGCAGATGCAGACAGCGGTGGACATGGAACAGGCGCACGCTGGAGATGGCCAATATAGCCGACAGCCAGCCGCCCAGACTTACGATATTGAGCTGATGTCTGAACGCCGCAGCGATGAGCAGAGCCAGTAGGGCTGAGGTGCCAATAGCCGTATACATCTGCCTGTCAATGGCGCTATCAATGCTGCTTTCAATGTCGGTTGGCGATCTGTTCATCTGTTGCGGGCATTCAGCTTCATGAGGATGATTTGTTTCATATTAATAGACATAACGCCAAAAGCTATAGGCTATCGAGGCAATTGCAAAACCGGCGGGCTGCATTACATTTTGAAGCTGGCCAGAAGGTTAGCCGTGACCAGATGCCAGCCATCGATCAATACAAACAGAATGATTTTCAACGGTAGTGAAATCATCACCGGCGGCAGCATCATCATGCCCAAACTCATCAATACACTGGCTACAATCAGATCAAGTACAACAAACGGAATGTAGATCAGGAAACCGATTTCAAATGCGGTGCGCAGTTCACTGATGACAAACGATGGGATCAACACATACAGTGGCGTATCTTCGGCTTTGGCCGGTTTTTTTAGCTTGGCTGCATCAAGAAACAGAATCAGATCATCTTCACGGGTCTGTTTGAGCATGAAGGTACGCAGTGGCGCAATACCCCGATCAATCGCAGTGGACTGGCTGATCTCTTCATTCAGGTAGGGTGTCAATGCTGTGGTGTCAATTTTTTGCCACACCGGCATCATAATGAACAGGGTCAGAAACAGGGCCAGGCCGATGAGAATCTGATTCGGGGGAGCCTGCTGCGTGCCCAGCGCCTGTCTTAAAAAGGCGAACACAATCAGGATGCGTGTGAAAGAGGTCATCATCACCAGAATCGACGGCGCCAGCGTCAGCACCGTCAGCATGGCGATAATTTTCAGCCCTGTGAACCACGCAGTAGGATCTTCACTGTCGCCCAGGCTGAACGAAAGCGTGGGAATATCACCAGCATGCGCAACGACCGGCAGTAGTAACAAGGCCGCGAGCGATGCGAGTACATATTTTTTTACCGGCCACGCCTGCGCATCCATGCGCCTGTGGCATTTGTGCATCCCGTACATCACAATCGATGCAAAGGCACGCAAAGAAGTCAAAAGCAATATCCAAATCCTGTATGCCACGACTGACTGGCCATCGCCTTTATGGTTTTCCTTTGCGTTCCTTTGCGTCCTTTGCGGTGAAAGGTTTTGACTATGCTTCATGGTCTTCTGCCTGTATATCTGTGGCCGATTCTTTAGTCAGTGCGTGATCGCTGTGCAGTTGAACCATACCGCCGGGGGAGAGACCTAGCAGATAATGGCGTCCATGATGGCTTATTTCGACGATGCAGTTTTTGCTATCGAGATGGATGCGCTGGATCATTTTGAAATCCCGTTTGACCGTTTTGTTGCTCTGCTGCTGAAAGCGGCGCACGCCCCAAATAATTAGTGCGAATAGCCCCAGTACAATACAGAGGCCGAGCAGTGATTGCAGGGCCATGGTTAACATGAAACAAGTTGCATGATTCAGTCGTCTCCGGAAACAGCGGTCAGGAGAGGCTGCTGATGCGCGCCGACGCAGGTACGATTTCGGTAATGCGCACGCCCAGTTTGTCGCCGGTGGAGACCACCTCACCTTTGGCGAAGATGGAACCGTTGGCAAGAATCTGTACCTCTGCATTAGCCTCTTTGTTCATTTCGATGACCATGCCCTTGTTCATGCGGGCAATCTTGTGCAGCGGCATTTTGACGCGCCCAAGCTCCACGCTGATTTCCAGAGGTACATGCATGATGGCCTCCAGGTTGGCGGCCTGGGCCTGGTCGGGCTGAGTGCCTGACTGGTTTTCTGATGTGGCAGTGGTTTCTGTCATGATGTGCCTCCGGGTTCAGCAGGTTTGGTAATTTCTGCAGCCAGCATGCCCTCTTTTTCACCCGGCATGGCCTGAAACAGAGGCGTGTCCTCGATCCACAGAGTGCACGGGTCGCTGGCTCTTGTTTTCAGGGGCAGGGCGTCGCCGGGTTTAAGTGTCAAGAATGTGCCGATATCAACCTGACAGCGCCCCAGTTCAAAACGTACTTCAGCCGGCGTGTGTGCAATGCTCTGCATCAATTCACCTGTCCATTCGTCATCGTTATCGGGTGTATCATCGCTGAGCGCGACACGCAGCATCTCCAGCATCGGTTCCAGAAACGGACGCGGATAATGAATGCCCAGTTTGCCGGTCAGATCATCGCTCAATTTGGCATCAAAATAGGTGCTAAAACACTTTTCCATGGCACCGGTTACGGCCAGGAACTGGGGGTCGTAATCCAGCTTGTAGGGTTTGAAAGCCAGGGCGTGGACAGGTGCCCACAACTCGCTAAGCATATTAGCCATTTTTTCGGCGATACGCTCAGACAAACGCAGCTCAACCGGTGACAATGTTTTCGGATTATCGGTGGATTCACCCTCTCCCCCCAGCATGGCGTCGACAAAGGCGACAATAATGGCAGTGTCAAAGGTAAACAGAATGCGTCCATATCCTTCTACTTCAAAGACAAAGTAAACCAGCGGCTCATCCACTGTGATAATATCTTTATAGAAACTGGTCTCCATGCGCTCCACCTGAATGGTGATATCCCGCTTAAACAGTTCATCCCACTGTTCGTCCAGCATCTCAACCATGCGCTCCTGCAGGTTGACAAACATCGGATAGCGTTCGGGCCTGTCTTCGTCGGCATCATCAAAATGAAAGGCATCCACCTGCTCCGGCTGTTTGATCGGCGGCAGTGCTGCAAACAGGGCATCGGCGTGCTCTGACGGGGCCACTGTGGCCATCAGCGCCTCAAGCTCTTCCGGGGCGAGAATCGGTTCGCTCATGATAAGGGACTCATGCGATGCAACCGGCCTTATTGCGACACGAAGTCGGCGAAGTAGAGATTTTTGACCGGTTTACCGCCAACAAGTCGATTAATGCGATAGATGAGATCCATTTTTAATTCGTATTTACCCTGCGGGGTACGTATGTCGGAAAACTTTTTACCACTGATGGATGAGATAAGCAGGTCTTTGATCTTGACCATATTTTCCGACACCTTGGTTTTTGCCTCTTCGCTGCGCAATTCCAGCGTGATTTTGACACGCAGGTAGCGATCCCTGTCAGTGTCAGCCAGATTGATGGTGAGATTATCGATATCTATAGAGACCGGCGCAGCGTCGCTTTCATTATCCGCTTCGGGAATGGTCGTGTCATCTGTCTGCTGGACGACTGCCGTTTTGGGCGTTTCGGGCGGTTGTTCCATGCTCATCATTTTCCAGGCCACAAAGCCACCGACCGCCAGCACCAGCACCAGCAGCACCAGATTGATAATAGGCAGCAGGCCGCCGCCGGACTTTTTCTTATCTTCGTTCTCTTCTTTATCAGCCATAATAGTCTCCCTCGTTCATTGTGTTGCGTATGTTATTAGATTTTATCATTTATTATCATTTATATATGACAATATCTACCCGCCTGTTTTTACTTCGTCCGAACGGCGTGGCTTCGGTGGAAACAGGGTGTGATGGCCCGTAACCAACCAGCGATAACCGGGCCGGGTTGACGCCTTCATCTTCCAGTACATGCAAGACTGATGCCGCTCTGGCCAGTGACAGCGACCATGGATCGGAAAATTTTGAGCCCCTCAGATCCGGGTTGACATTAGTATGCCCTTGAATACGGATTTTTCCAGGGGCCAGAGCCAGCATTTGAGCCAGTCTGCGCAATGCTTGAATATGTTTTGGTTTAAGTGCGGCGCTGCCTTGATCAAACAGGATGGAATCGGGAATGCGCAAGTACAATCTGTTTTTGATGATCACGCCCTTGATCTTGTGCTCCAGCGTGCTGTTTTTGAGCATGATGTGGCTATTTTGACGCATAGCCAGCATCATTTCTTTCACTGAAATCATTTTTTGCATGGCAAAAGGAGGCACAATCTGGAGCTCAGTTCCGGCGCCGGCATTCATCACGGATACGGCCTGGGTGAATGAGCTTTCAATATCTGCCAAACCGGTTTTATCCATGGTGGACATGGAAATCAGCAGAATAAAAAATGTCAGCATCAGACTGACCAGGTCGGCAAATGTCGTCATCCATGCCTCGGTATTGGGCATGTATTCTACAGGATATTTTTTCTTCCTGGCCATCAGAACTTAACAGGCTTAATCAATACTTTTTTATATTGATTGATCACAGGGCCATCATCACTTTCTTTTGAAGTAACAGGACGGAATTTCAATGTGATTTCCACACGACGATCAAGTTCCGGCTGGCCCTTTAGCGGATGATTGCCACCCATGCCACCTGCAATCATACGCGATTTGGCTACGCCGCGCTCGGCCAAAGCATGAAAGACGCTCATCGCTCTGGCTGCAGAAAGCTCCCAGTTGGAAGGGTAGATGGAATTATGCATAGGTTTATTATCACTAAATCCGTCGATGCTTACTTCGATCACATCCGGCTTGCTGAAGGTAACAGCCAGTTTATCCATGAGTTTCAACGCCTTCCCGGAGAGTTCAACCTGGCCGGGTCGAAAAGCAATTTGGGCTGGAAACCGTATGCGAACCTGCCGCTTATCCAGTGGCAAAATGGTTACTGCACCTTGCATACCCAGTGCCTTGGCTATGGATGTCAATTCTTTGGCGGTCCGTTTTGGCGCAGTGGATCCCTCGACAAGGTCTCGCGTCGGCATGCTCGGCCCGTTGCCTTGGGTCAAATTTGCACCACGCGGCAACGTGTTAAATGTGCCAGCCAGAGAGCCGATGGCCGCCAGCCGTTTGTCGTCCACAATGACGGCGTAGGATGTGAGCAGGATAAAGAAAGCCAGCATCTGCATCATCAGTTCCAGAAACAGTGCCGCTCCCGGATCGTTAGGGAATGGTTGCAGTGGTGGTTTTTTGTCGCGTTTAGCCATGGTCTGTCACCATATGATTCATACCGCGTTAATCGAAGGCTGATTTACGTTCTTTCGGTGGCAGGTAGCCGAGTAGTTTCTGCTCCATGACGCGTGGGTTTTCGCCGGCGACAAGTGATTGAATGCCAGCCAGAATAATTTCACGAATGAGCAGCTCTTCCTTGCTTCGTGTCTTCAATTTGCCGGACATGGGCAGGAACAGAATATTGGCCATCAGGGCACCGTAAAATGTAGTCAGCAATGCAATCGACATCGATGGCCCGATAGAAGAAGGGTCGGACATATTCTGAAGCATCAGCACCAGGCCAACCAGCGTACCGATCATGCCCATGGATGGCGCATAGGTACCAATTGCAGTAAACATATCGGCACCGAGCGAATGGCGGTCTGCTACTTTCTCCATCTCCATGTACAGAATCTCCTCAATGGCATTCGGCTCCTGTCCATCAATGGCCATTTGAAGCCCTTTGGCCATAAACTCATTTTTGATATTCCCGACTTCGCTTTCAAGCGCCAAAATACCATCCTTGCGTACGGTTTGAGCCAGTTCCACCAGCTTTGCGATCACATCGGAACCCTTATCGACCTTATACATAAAAGTTTTCATAACGATGCCGATAACACTGATGCATTTTGGCAACGGGTAGCCCACCAATAGCACGCCAACCGTGCCGCCAATCACAATCAGCATGGATGGCGGATCGATAAAGCTGGACATGCCGCTGCCGATGGCGCTGGCCACCAGACCGAACGCTACAAGTATGCCGATAATTGTTGCTATATCCACGCCAACCTCCCTAACCCAGGAAATATCTATTTCAGTTACTCAAGCAGTGCTGATATACAGCACCTAGCAAGAAACGTGCTAAATCCGCCGCTGGCGGGAAAAAACGGGGCTCAATAGTGGATGAAGTGATTCAGCACAGTCAGCGACTGGAGAGCATGGGCGTGCTGGCTGGGGGCAGTTCGGGTATCGGGGCGGCAGCCATGCTGGATGGGCGCCCAGTATCGGCATGATGTCGTGCGAGCCGAGCTCGGACGAGGCAGACCGCATGCGTCAGCAGGGCATTGAGCGTGTACGCATCGCCTATGATGCAGTGGCTGTGGTGGTCTCTGATGAACTATATCACCAGGGTGGTGAACGCTGCCATCACGTGATGTAGTGCATATTATCATTGCATAAAAGCCTATAATTTAGGCACTTTTCTCCAGATACACCATTTTGATATTTTATAACTAACTGTTTTTAAATGACTTTTGTAAAAAAAGCAATCATGGCATATTGCCTGCTTTGTTTTCTGATATGTCTAACGTAGGCAATATAATGAAGATGAGGAGAAAATCATGAAAAAAACATTTTTTGGGATACTGATAGCCGGAGTTCTGGGCATGAGTACAGGTGCGGTTGAAGCACAGGCGGGAGATGCAGGTATTAGCGGCGATATTGGCGTATATAGTCAGTACATGTGGCGTGGAATGCAGCAGACGCCAAATGCATCAGTTCAGGGTGATCTGGGTGTAGATATTATTGATGGACTGTCTGCCAATGTCTGGTTTGCTGCGCCACTGGGTACTCGTGCAGGCCAAGTTAATTATACCGAGTTTGACTGGACGATTGATTACTCAAGAGAAATATCAGGCTTAAATTATAGCTTGGGGTACATTTTTTATTCTTATTTGAATAATGCAACGAGTAATACGGGCGAAGTCTATTTCGGTCTGGGCTATGGTCCTGTGTCCGCTACATATTATTATGCTACAAATTCAAATGTTGGTGGCTGGAAAAAGAACTCATACCTTGATGTCGCATTGTCTCAAAATGTAGGGGGATTTGACCTGGGAGCCGATTTTGGTTTCTACTTTGGTAAAGTATCCACAAGCATACCGGCCAATCACATTAATGAGTTCCCGACGACTAAAAAAGGTCTGGGTCACGTAGATTTGTCGGTCAGTAAGGATGTCGCTCTGAATGATCATGTGACTATGACGCCATCACTGATGGTCTCCATTCCGACATGGAAGGATGCAGTTACAAACAAGCGTCCAAGAAACTCCAACCAGATTGTTGCAGGCGTAAATTTCTCATACTGATCATCGCCTGATTCCAGACGAACGGAAGGGGGATAGCTGCAACTACCCCCCGGATCCTCAAGTTTACGAAAACCATCAAAACTGAAAAGGAGAAAAGAGTATGAAAATGATTCGAGCCATCATCAAGCCATTCAAGCTGGATGATGTAAAAGACAAACTACTGTCGGTCGGCGTTAATGGACTGACGGTGACAGAAGTACGCGGCCACGGCCGCCAGAAAGGCCATA